>NZ_LEKI01000014.1:0-60964 GCF_001029525.1 Nocardiopsis sp. RV163
TGAACGGGTACCTGTACTCGAACAACAACCCTGCCTCGCTCACGGATCCGAGTGGTTTGGACTGGCATCCAGCTCGGGGCTATGCTCCGTTGCCGGATTACGGTAGCAAGCCTTCTTGGCACCCGGCGCGGGGTTACGCTCCCTTGCCGGATTACGGTAGCAAGCCCTCTTGGCACCCGGCACGCGGTTACGCACCGCCTCCGCAGAGCGTGCAGAGGGCGTTCAGCGCCACGGTGTCTTCGCCAGGCGCTAATTATAGGAGATTCAATAATTATGTGGTTTCGTCAAAGGACGAAGCCCTTAGAGAAGCATCTGCTCCAAAGCACGTCCCTCCCACCTTCTGGGAGAGTGCAGGAAACTGGGCTTCTGATGCGTGGGACAGTTCAGTCGACTGGATTGACGATAACTGGGAGACTATTTATGGTGTTGGGACAGCTGTTGGCCTAGGTGTCTGTGTATTCACTACCGCAGGGGCTTGTCTGGTTGCTGGAAGTATTTTGCTGGGCGCTAACGCGGCAGTGGATGTTGGCCGGAACCGAAACGATCTCAGCCAAGTTTCGTGGGCAGATCATGCGACGGACGCAGTGTTCCTTGGAGCTGGAGGTGTAGTTGGGAGAAGCCTCGCGGGAAGTACTCGAAGGTTCTGGAGAGACTTTGGGGCTTCTCGTATTGGCCACTACCAGAGAAGGCCTCTGGAGCGCAGGCCAGGGCAGCGTGATATTGGCAGTACAGTGTTCGTCTATGGTGCGAACGCTACGCAGTGGGTTGTTCCACAGTGGATGGGCACTGCATTGAAGGAACAGTATTAGGGTGATCTCTTGGGTGTATTTCAGAAGGCTCGTCGGAAAAGAAATTTTAAGACTCTTCGGAATCATTGGACGGCTTCCTTTGGCATCTCGGCAAGCTTTCTCATGGGGCTTTTTTGGCTTGGTGGTGTAACGCAAGCACTCGGTTCTGAGAGTGGAGTTTACCAATGGGAGTGGCTCTTCTACTCGATTTTTCACCCCATTGTGTATTGGTTTATTCTGAAGGCTTCTTTTTTCACTCGTATTGAGCTTCGGGATGATGTTGTTGTCGTCAAAAACTTCCTGGTGAAGCATGTGATTCCTGCTCGGCTCGTTTCTAGGGTTCTTTGGGAAGGAGGTGTGGATATTATTCTTAAGGATGGGACTAAGTGGTGGTGTCTCAACCTGGGAGGATCTCTGGTTGGTCAGCTCGCTGGCTATCCGACAAACCGGAGGTGCGCCAGGGAGATCGAGAATTTTGTGGAAAGAAGTAAGGTTGAACCTGTGACTGTGGAGGGTTCTGGCGTCGTAACTTCACTGCACCTCAATCTGTCTTTCCTTGCTTGTGCATCACTTGCTTCCCTAATCCTTTTTTATCTCCTGAGCCTCCTGTATTAGGGCTATCCTGGAAAAATCCCGTCGGGTGAGTGGGCTTGAGAGGTTTCTTTGGGTCTTGAGCTTAATGGAAGAGTGGTGTTCAAGAGATGGTCGTCTTTCGTGGTCTCTTGGCTCCTTTTCCTCTTTTTTGGCCTCGGGATTTTTGCAATCGGCGCAGTGTGGCCGGGGGTTGATGGGTACATATTTTGGAATGTGATCACCCTCCTGCTTATTTATCTATCGAGCTCTCTGATTGTTTGGTTCGCTTTCAGTCTCGGTGTGCTTTCCGGCATTGAAGTCGGGGAGGACAGGCTTGTTGTGAAGAAGTTCTTGGGAGAGGTTGAGATCTCACTTGGGGGTGTTTCTGGAGTAGAGTACGTCGGAGGCGTTCAGGTCAGGCTGAAAAACGGAAATAGGATCAAATGCACCGCTTTCCCTGATTCCCTGTACTCGCTCTTGATTGGATACAGGAACTTCAGGGGTGTTGCTGCTTCTGTGAAGAAATTGGTGAATGAAAGGATTGGGGAAGGTGGTGGGGGGAGTGAAATGTGGGCGTTTGAGAGAACCTGCTGGAATGCGAAAGCTCTTCTTTCTATCTCTGCTTTCTATTTTTTTGCCTTCCTCGTGGCTTATCTAATACCCTAGGAGGACGAGCACACCACGCTCGGTTCTTCTCTGTTGGCTGCGGGTTTGAGATTGGCTCGCCCTGAAGATGCGGCCGGAGACGCCCGTACTGGGGCGGGGCAAGCGGGGTAGGGGATCGGCAACCGTGCTCAGTCCTTCGGGAGTGGCTGAGAGTGGAGGGAGTGCCGTGTTCGTCTTCTTCAGCAACCGTCTGGGCTGTGTCATGTCGCTGGTGGTCTCGGTAGCGCTGACCGCCCTGCTTCTGTTCATCCTCAACTCCCTGGGGTGAGACGGGAGACGGACGAGGCGGCTGGGACGCCTGCTCCCTGGGAACAGCGACGCCCGGCCGTGGTCCTCGGGGGAGGCGGCCGGGCGTGGGTGGTTCCAGGTGTCAGCGCGAGAGGGCGGTTCTCAGGAAGCCGCTCCACTCGGCGGCGGGAAAGGGGAGATGCCCGGCGCCGGGGCGCTTGGAGTCACGGACGGCCGCGCCACAGGGGAGGTCAGCTACTTCGACGCAGTCCTGGTCCCGGCCGCTGTGGGTGCTCTTCCGGAAGCCTGCGGGGATGTGGGCGACCTCTACACAGTTCTGGTTCTGGGCGCTGTAGCTGCTTTTCCGGAACTTGAGGATCATGCCTGCTCACCCTCCATGGATGCTCGCAGACTGGCGATGAACTGCGCGGATGCGGTCACCGACAGTGCAGAGCCCTGTACGTTGCTGAATGTCAGGTTATAGCGTTCGATGTCGCTCAGCTGTTCCAGGTACAGGTCATCAGAAGGTGTGCCGACGTAGATGATGGGAGAGTCCCTGGCCTCGGGAAACTCCATGATGGTGAAGGACCCAGCCATGCCCAGGTGAGCACCACTCGAAAAAGGTAGAACCTGGATGTCGATGTTGTGCCGCAACGCCAGATTCTCAAGGTGCTCCAACTGCTCAACCATGATCGTCGGGGTACCGACGCTTCTGCGTAGGGCGCCCTCGTCGATGACCGCTGTCATATGAGGTGCTTTGACCCGTGACAGGATCTGCTGACGGGCGAGCCGAGCTTCCACTTTGCGAGCGATGTCAGGGTCGTCTGTCGCACGCCCTCCTCTGAAGACCTCCGCTGCGTAGTCCGGTGTCTGAAACAGACCAGGGAGCACCTGGGCTTCGTAGGTCCGTAGGGCGGATGCCTCGGCTTCGAAATCGGGAAGGGCACGCTCGCTGAAGACGTCCTTGTAACGGGACCACCAGCCCTTCTCCTTGGACTCACGCGATAGCTGGTGCAGTCCTGCACGACCCTCTTCATCAAGGTTGTAGAGGTCGGCCAGGGCATCCAGGTCCCGAGCACGGGTACGCCGGGACTCTGCGGTCTCGATCTTGCCGATGGTCGCGCGCGGCACGCCTGACCTCTTGGCGGCGTCATCGAGCGTGAAGCCGTGCTCTTCACGCAGGCGCCGCAGCTCGAAGCCGAGACGCCTGCGACGGATGGTGGGGCTGTAGGGCCGTTGCATGGGACCAACCTAGCAAAAGCTGCCGCGAATCTCAGTTCATGGTTGACAACTGAGATTCGCGGTTCCAATATGGGGGTGTAGCAAGTGACTGAGCGATCACACAGAGTTCACGTCGGTCAGGCTACGCCCTGCCCGTTCCGCGCATCACGGCATCCGTGAGACTCCTCCGACGGGCACCACGAAACCCCGGCTCACGCCAAGGAGTGTGTTCGTCATGCCCGCGAAAACCCACGCCCCGATGCCCGCGCTGGGAGAAGCCACGGTCCCGCTGGCCAGCTTCATCCGGCCGGTCCACCGCCACTACTTCACCCGGCAGCCCGAGCGGCCCAACTACCGCACGCGTCGCTACGACTTCGCCGGAACTCCGGCCGTGATGCCGCTGGTCCGCGCGTTCCTGGACACCTGCGCCGCCGAACGGGACACCGACTACCGCTACCTGTTCACGCTGCTGGGCAGCGAACTCGCGAACAACGCGATCCGGCACAGTCTCTCCGGCCGCCCCGGCGGCAGCTACACCCTCCTGGTTCACCGCCACCGCACCGGGCTGCACCTGGCCTGCCGCGACCGGGGCGGCCTGCGTGACAAGGACTCCCGCCTGGAGCCCAAGAAGAACGGCCTGAACCTGGACGCCGAATCGGGCCGGGGCCTGGCCATGGTCAACGCCTTCGCCACCGCCTGGGGCGACAACGGCAACGCCCACTACCGCACGGTGTGGTTCTCGCTGGCCTACGACCTCACCGGAAGCCGGTGGAACACCCACACCGACCTCTGACATGCCGCCGACATGAGACGGGCCCAGGAAAGCGTTGCAGCGCTTCTCCCGGGCCCTGAACCCCCAGAAACCAACCCAGACATAGGCAAGAAAAGAGGATCTGATGCAGAACCCTATCCCCTCGCCCCGCCGTTCGGACGGCGTTCGACCGAGGCCCCGGCTCGTCCCCCCGCTCCCGCGCCGCACCACGCTCGTCGGCCCGGTCTGCCCGCACTGTGAGCACCCCTCGTGCCGCGTCCGCCGCGCCCAGCGCCTGCCCCGCCTGGGCGGCCACCGCTCCGAGTTCTCCCGCCCGTCGCCCTCCACCACCCTCAACGGACGCCTCCGGCGCAGTTTCTCCGCGGCACACGCCCAGGCCGCCGCGATCCAGTCCCACCCGTCGCCCTCCACCACCCTCAATGGACGCCTTCGGCGCAGCCCTGATTCCAACCGCCACCTGATCGTCTACTACGGCGAGGCCACCCAGTCCTTCTGGGCGGTTACCCCCGCCGGACTTCTCGAAGCCGCGAACGCTGACGCCCTCCTCCTGGCCCTGTGGCCGCACAACGCCCCGTTCATGCCGCCCGCCCCGGCCGTCGAGGCCCTCACCCCCGTAACGGCCTGACCGGTCACTACCATCACCGCGCACGGGCCGGAACCGCCACCAGCGGTCCCGGCCCGCCTTCGCTCCCGCGCTGGCAGCGGCGGCCGGGGCGGCGCGGAGTCCCTCAGTCCGAGGGCGCGTCCCCGCGCTCGTCCCCTCCCTCGTGCCCGAAGGCGGGCAGGCCGCGGGCCACAGTGGTCAGCGCGGTGCGCAGCAGCGGCCCCACGCCCTCCGAGGGAACGCCGCGCCCGTCGTCCCCCAGGCGTGCCCGCTCCTCGGCGGCCAGGCGCAGCGCCGAGTTGAGGGCGGCCGCCTGGACGCGGACGGGCAGGCTGTCGGCGGGCTCCCCGGTGCGGTCGGCGATGATCCCCGCGAAGACCGACTCGGCTGCGTGGTGGACCTCCAGCCACACCGCCATGAGCGCCGGTTCGGTGCGGGTCATCCGGATGAGGTCCGCGACGGACCCCTCCACGACCTGCGGCTCGCCGTCGAAGAACCGCTCCCGCTCCAGGTACTCCAGGAGGGGGACCCCGGGAGGGCAGGCGCGCAGGCGCTCGGCCATGTGCTCCAGGCCCGTCGTCAGCAGCGGCCGGACGCAGCTCTCCTTGCTGGGGAAGTAGCGCCACAGCGTCCTGGTGGAGATGCCGAGCGCGTGCGCGATGTCGTCACCCGTGGTGCCCGACACCCCGTTCTCGGTGAACAGCCGCACGGCCGCGCGCGCGATCTCCGTGCGCACGATCTCCCTGCGCCGCTCGGTCATGGGCGGGCGGCCCCGCCCCGAGGGTGCGCGGGGCGTCTTCGCGGACGGTGTTCCCGGCACGACCGTCCCCCTCCCGTGTCCGAGGCGTCTGGGCGGGTCCACTCTAGTCAGCTTCTCGGTCCTGAAGGGATCGAGCGTGTGGTTGGACCACCCCGCTGGATGCGGAAGAGCCCACCGCGTCTGACCCGACAACCTAGGGGTGGTCGGGTGGGACGTGTGACTTCCGCCCCGCGTTCCACACCACACGACCGCGAGCGGCGATGTTGGCGGAAGCGTTCCGGTCCGCGTGCGCAACGACACCGCAGCCCCGGCAGATGAAGATGGCCTGATCGACCCGGTTCCTGTGGTCCACGTGGCCACATTCCGCGCACGTCTGTGAGGTGTAGGCCGGGTCGACGAAGACCACCGGCACCCCCGCGCGGCGCGCCTTGTAGGCGATGAAGGCACCCAGTTGGTGGAAGGACCAGGAGTGCAGCGTGACCCGTTGGGGCCTGCGTTGCCGTACCCGGATGCGGATCCCCGTCAGGTCTTCCAGGGAGATACCGCGCCCGGTGCGTTCGGCCTCGGCCACGATGCGCTTCGAGATCTGATGATTGGTGTTTCTGGCATGCCTGGCCTCACGCTTGCGCCGCTTCTTGAGTAAGCGCTTGGCGGACCCGGTGCCCTTGGCCTGTAACTTCTGGCGCAGCCTGAGCTGGCGGCGGCGGTACCGGTTGAGCTGGCGCCCGGCCATCACCTGGCCGTCGCTGGTGGTGGCGATGTTGATGATCCCCAGGTCCACCCCGAGAAAGGAGGCGGGGTCGATCTCGGGGGCGTCGGGCACCTCGACGGTCACCGCGAGGAACCAGGTGCCGTTGCGGCGGAGCAGGTCGGCCTCACCGCGCTTGTGCTCGGCCAACATCTTCACCTGGTCGACAGAGCCGACGAATGGCACGTCCTTCAACCGGCCCTGGAAGGTCCACAGCGAGATTGTGCGCGCATCCATCGCGAAGGACAGATTGCGCGCGTCGTAGGGGTGCGCCGACTCCGGGCGGAAGGTGATGGGCATGGACTCCATCCGCGTGCGGCGGGCCGACCCCTTCGTCCCGTAGTTGCCGTTGTCCGGGTTGGACTGGCGGGTACGGTAAGCGTCGCGCACCTTCTTGATCACGTGTTGGGCCGCCTGCGAGCCCACTCCAGCCTCGCGCAACTGCTGGTAGGTGTGCTTGCGCAGCTCGTAGTTGCGCATCACGCCCTGCTCGTGGGCCACCTTCGCCACCCGGGTGGCGTGGTCGTTGAGTGTGCGCAGGGTCGAGGCCAGCACCGCCGCCTGCTCAGGCGACGGCGTGAGCTTGACCCACGCGACGATCTTCGACACGCCCACCATCGTGCACCCGGCCAGTGACAGAACGCAGCCAAAGCAGTCCGATGTGTCCCCTGCCACTAACAGGTCGGTTTGGTCTACGCGGCGGTTCCTCCTGGGGCTGAGGCCCTGGGGTTCATCGCCAAGGCAAGGTTGACGTCCGGACCAGGCAGAACAATATTTGTCTCTGAGCGACAAAAAGTCCTACAGTGACAAAAGCGGCCGCCGTGGCCGCCGCCAGCGGCAACGAGAGGGCTTCCCATGACCGGCCTGGGCCTGAAGGACAAGAGCGTCATCGTCACCGGAGGCGGCTCCGGCATCGGCCGCGCGAGCGCGCTGCGCTTCGCGGGGGAGGGTGCCGGGGTCCTGATCGCCGACCTCAACGCCGACACGGCGCGTGAGGCGGCCGAGGCGATCCGCGCGGCCGGGGGCACCGCCGAGACCGTGGTCGGCGACCTCAGCAGCCAGGAGGTCGTGGACCGGGTCGTCGCCACGGCCGTCGAACGCCTCGGCGGTGTCGACGTCCTGGTCAACAACGCCGGGATCATGGACGACATGTCCGCCACCGCCGACGTCACCGACGCGGTCTGGGAGCGGCTCCTGCGGGTCAACCTGACCGCGCCCTTCCTGCTCACCCGCGCCGTCCTGCCGCACATGGTCGAGCGGGGAGCCGGATCCATCGTCTTCACCGCATCGGAGGCCTCCCTGCGCGGCAGCGCCGCCGGGGCCGCCTACACCGCCTCCAAGCACGGTGTGGTCGGCCTGGTCAAGTCCACCGCGGTCATGTACCGCGACAAGGGGATCAGGGTCAACGCCGTCGCCCCGGGCGGCACCGCCACCTCGATCACCGTTGACGTCGCCTCCGCGCCCCACGGCCCGACCACCCTCGGCGCCTTCATGTCCAACATGGGCCGCGTGGCCCGGGCCGAGGAACTGGCCGCCGCCGTCGTCTTCCTGGCCTCCGACGCGGCGAGCAGCATCAGCGGCGCGGTGCTGCCGGTGGACAACGGCTGGTCGGCGGTCTGAGGAGGCGAGCGCGCTTACACCCCACCGCCCTCCTGGGCCAGTCGCTTGACTCAACGCCACGGCGGACGTTCGCTTTACGTGTACGTTCCGATGACGCGGAGGAGTGAGGGCTGTGGCCGCCGACGGGACCGAACCGCTGATGGACTACCCGTTTTCCTGCCCCGGGGCGCTGGAGCCGCCCGAGGAGTGGGCCGAGCTGAGGCGGCGGCGCCCCGTCGCCGGGGTGCGGCTGCCCAGCGGTGACCGGGCGGAGGTGGTCACCCGCTACGAGGACGTCAGGCGGGTGCTCTCCGACCCGCGCTTCACCCGGCGGCTCGACGCCGAGGACGCGGCCCGGGTCTCTGCCGACGCGACGGGCGGAGTGTTCAGCGGCGACCTGGCCTCGGCGGTCCCCGACAGCGGGGAGGAGCACCGGCAGTGGCGGCGGCTGGTCGGCAAGTGGTTCACCGCCAGGCGCATGAACGCGCTGCGGCCCGGTATCGAGGCCATGGCCGACCGGCTCGTCGACGGCATGGTCGAGCGCGGCCGACCGGCGGACCTCGGGGCCGCCCTGGGCTTTCCCCTGCCGGTGTGGGTCATCTGCGACATGCTCGGCGTGCCCGACTCCGACCGCGACCGCTTCTCGCGCTGGTCGGACGCGCTGCTCAACCTCACCCGCTACACCCAGGAGGAGATGGACCGGGCCCTGGCCGAGTTCCTCGCCTACATGAGCGGCCACGTCGAGGCCAAGCGGGCGGAGCCGCGCGAGGACCTGATCAGCTCCCTGGTCACCGAGACCGCCGGGGCCGGGTACGACCTGCCCACCTCCGCGCTGGTCGCCACCAGCATGGGCCTGCTGGTCGCCGGGCACGAGACCACCGCCAACATGATCGGCAAGATGGTGGCGATGCTGCTGGACGACCGGAGCCGCTGGGAGAGGCTGCTGGACGACCGTACGCTCGTGCGCTCCGCCGTGGAGGAGGCGCTGCGCTTCGACGCAAACTCCGGGCTCGGCCTGCCGCGCTACATCACCGAGGAGACCCGGATCGGCGGCGCCACCGTCACGGCCGGAACCACCGTCATGTGCAGCATGGGCGCGGCCAACCGGGACGAGGGCGCGTTCGAGAACGCCGACGAGATGGATCTGGGGCGCGTGCCCAACCCGCACCTGGGCTTCGGGGCCGGGGCGCACTCGTGCCTGGGGCAGGCGCTGGCCCGCACCGAACTCCAGGCAGTCCTCGACGTGCTGCTGCGCAGACTCCCCACGCTGGAGCTCGCCGTTCCCGCGGCGGAGCTGCGGCGGCTGGACGGCCTGATCGTGGGCGGGCTGCGTGAGGTCCCGGTCCGGTGGTGACCGTGTCGCGGGCCGTGGCCGGACCGGTCGGCGCCACCCGGGAACCGATCCCGTCCGCCGCCGAGCGCGCGTTCGCCGAACACGGCCTGTCCGCGGTGTCCGACCGCGCCGCGAGGACGAAGGAGGAGGAGCGACCATGAGGGTGACCGTCGACCAGGACTGGTGCTGCGGCGCCGGTCAGTGCGTGCTGCTCGCCCCGGAGGTGTTCGACCAGCGTGAGGAGGACGGCATCGTCGAACTGCTCACCGAACGGCCGCCGCAGAACCTGTACCCGGTGGTGCGCGAGGCGGGGCAGGTGTGTCCCACCGGGGCGATCCGTGTGGACGAGGAGGCCTGACCGCGCGGGGTAGGCGGAGAGCGCGCCTCACGGCCGGGGCACAGTTCGAGGAAACCCGGGGGCGGCCGCCATGCTTCCGGCGGGCCGCCCTCCGTCGCCCGGGGTCAGTGGCCGCCGGTCAGGGTCCCGGACAGCTCCCGGTGCAGGTGCGCGCTGGGCCCGTTGAGGCCGGTGATCTCCACCCGCACCCCGTGCCCGCGGAAGTGCTCGGTGACCTGGTCCAGGGCGGCCACGGCCGAGGAGTCCCACACGTGCGCGTTGGACATGTCCACCACCACCCTCTCCAGGCCCTGTTCGGTGTAGTCGAACCGGTTGACCAGCTCGCCGGTGGAGGCGAAGAACACCTCTCCGTTGACCGAGTACACGCGGGTGCCGCCCTCGGGGTCGAGCACGCTGGTGACGTCGGCCTGCATGGCGGCACGGCGGGCGAAGAGCACCATGGACACCACGACCCCGACGATCACGCCCAGGGCCAGGTTGTGGGTGGCCACGACCACGGCGACGGTGATGACCATGACCAGGGTCTCGGTCCAGGGCATCCGCCTCAGGGTGGCCGGGGCGACGCTGTGCCAGTCGAAGGTCACGACGGCCACGAAGAACATCACCGCGACCAGCGCGGCGACCGGGATCATGCCCACCAGGTCGCCCAGGGCCACGCACAGGATGATCAGGAACGCACCGGCCAGGAAGGTCGAGACGCGGGTGCGGGCCCCGGACTTGACGTTGATCATGGTCTGGCCGATCATCGCGCACCCGGCCATGCCGCCGAAGAACCCGACCAGCACGTTGGCGATGCCCTGTCCGCGTGCCTCGCGGCCGTGGTTCGAGGCGGTCTCGGTCTGGTCGTCGACGACCTTGGCGGTCATCAGCGACTCCATCAGCCCCACCAGGGCCAGGGTCAGCGAGTAGGGGGCGATCAGGACCAGCGTGTCCAGCGTGTAGGGCACGTCCGGGATCAGCGGCACGGGCAGGGTGTCGGGCAGTTCGCCCATGTCCCCGACCGTCTGCGCCGGGATGCCCAGGGCCAGCGCGGCGACGGTGAGCACGACGATGGCCACCAGCGGCGCGGGAATCGCCTTGGTCAGGCGGGGCAGACCGAAGACGATGACCAGGCCCACGGCCACCATGGCGTAGATCGGCAAGCCCACGCCCTCCAGGTAGGGCAGTTGGGCCGTGAAGATGAGGACGGCCAGGGCGTTGATGAACCCGGTCATGACGCTGGGCGGCACGAACCGCATCAGCCTGGCCACCCCGAGCAGGCCCAGGGCGACCTGGATGAGCCCGGCCAGGACGGTGGCGGCGATCAGGTGGTCGACGCCGTGCTCCATCGACAGCGGCGCCGCGACCAGGGCCATCGCGCCGGTGGCGGCGGAGATCATCGCGGGCCGCCCTCCCAGGAAGGCGATGGACACGGCCATCACGAAGGAGGCGTACAGGCCCACGCGGGGGTCGACCCCGGCGATGAGGGAGAAGGCGATGGCCTCGGGGATCAGGGCCAGGGCGACGACCAGCCCGGCCAGCACGTCGGCGCGCAGCTGCGCGGCGGCGGGGATCCGGGCCTTGAGGGACCTGGGGGTCTTCACGGGCAGTTTCATGGCACCCATCGGGTTTCGGGCAGCCCACAACGAGGACCGCGGTGTTCGGGTCGGGCGTTCGTGTACGGCGCGGACGCGCGCCGGTGCGGCGGGGGTGCGCCGGCGCGCACGGGGATCCGGGGCGGTGTCGGCCCCGGTGCGGCTTCGTCGCCGCGGGCCCGGCCGTGCCCCTGACAGGGCCGGGAGGAGAGCGCGATGGTCACCCGCTCGTGGACGGGTGAGGACCCGGAGAAACTCTACTCTCACGTGAGAGTCTGGTTCGCGTTCGGCGGCTGAGACAACCCTCACACGACGCAAGGGTGCGGCTGTTCCTCCAGGCGGGGAGGGCGCCCGGCCCCGGCGGGCGCTAGGCGGTGGCGTTGTCGCGGGCGCGCTGCTCGCGCAGCCGCTCGGCGAACTCCTCGGCCATCGCCAACTGGTCGCGCAGGGTCTGGCAGCGGGCGACGATGGCCGCCTCGAAGGCGTCGAGCCTCTCGCTCAGGGCCCGCCGCTCGTCGGGCCCGGTCTCGGCCGAACCCAACCGGTCGACGGCCTCCAGCAGTTCGCGGGTCTCCTCCAGACTGAACTCCAGCGGCTTCATCCGCTTGATGAGGTTCAGGCGGTCCACGTCCGTCTCGGTGTAGAGCCGGAAGCCGCCTCGGGAGCGCGCGGAGGGCTCGACCAGGCCGACCTCGCCGTAGTAGCGGATCGTGCGCAGGGACAGGCCGGTCCGCTCGGCGACCTCGCCGATCTGCATGTGCTGCGCCCCGGACATCGCGGCACCCCCTCTCGTCCACCCGACTCTAACGCCGGTTCCGGCGGGGCGCGGCCCGCCGTCGGGAGGGGAGGCCCCCGCGGAGCCGAACCCACGTGAGGCGCCCCCTCCGTAGAGCCGTTGCCGGTCCGCCGGGCGCACCGGGAGCCCGCGGTGCGCCCGCGGTTCTCCCGCGGCCCCGCGGGCGCGACCGCCCGGGAGCGTCCGGCGCGCCGCCGGTCGGACGGTCCCGCCTCCGGGCAGGGTGGGGGAGCGGCCCCCGCAGGGCAGGTCGGGGATGTATCCCACACCGACATGCGCCTCCCCAGATTGCATGCTCATTCATAAGGGCGCATACTTATTTCCATGTCCAAGGTACTCACTTCCCTCCCCGTCGGCGAGCGCGTCGGTATCGCCTTCTCCGGTGGCCTCGACACCTCGGTGGCGGTCGCGTGGATGCGCGACAAGGGCGCCGTCCCGTACGCCTACACCGCCGACATCGGCCAGTACGACGAACCCGACATCGCCTCGGTCCCCGGCCGCGCCACCGCCTACGGCGCCGAGGGCGCCCGCCTGGTGGACGGCCGGGAGGCGCTGGTGGAGGAGGGTTTCGCGGCGCTGGCCTGCGGAGCCTTCCACATCCGCTCCGGCGGCCGCACCTACTTCAACACCACCCCCCTCGGGCGGGCCGTCACGGGCACCCTGCTGGTGCGCGCGATGCTCGAGGACGGCGTGCAGATCTGGGGCGACGGGTCCACCTTCAAGGGCAACGACATCGAGCGGTTCTACCGCTACGGCCTGCTCGCCAACCCCTCCCTGCGGATCTACAAGCCTTGGCTGGACGCCGACTTCGTCAACGAGCTCGGCGGCCGCAAGGAGATGTCGGAGTGGCTGCTGGCCCACGGCCTGCCCTACCGGGACAGCACCGAGAAGGCCTACTCCACCGACGCCAACATCTGGGGCGCCACGCACGAGGCCAAGGCGCTCGAACACCTCGACACCGGCATCGAGATCGTCGAGCCCATCATGGGCGTGCGGTTCTGGGACCCCGAGGTGGAGATCACCCCCGAGGACGTCACGATCGGCTTCGAGCAGGGCCGCCCGGTGAGCGTCAACGGCAAGACCTTCGCCACCGCCGTGGACCTGGTCAACGAGGTCAACGCCATCGGCGGCCGACACGGCCTGGGCATGTCGGACCAGATCGAGAACCGCGTCATCGAGGCCAAGAGCCGCGGCATCTACGAGGCCCCGGGCATGGCGCTGCTGCACGCGGCCTACGAGCGGCTGGTCAACGCGGTCCACAACGAGGACACCCTCGCCAGCTACCACAACGACGGCCGTCGGCTCGGCAGGCTGCTCTACGAGGGCCGCTGGCTGGAGCCCCAGGCGCTGATGCTGCGCGAGGCCCTCCAGCGCTGGGTGGGCACGGCGGTCACCGGCGAGGTGACCCTGCGGCTGCGGCGCGGCGAGGACTACTCCCTCATGGACACCACCGGGGCGGCGTTCAGCTACCACCCGGACAAGCTGTCCATGGAGCGGACCGAGGACTCCGCGTTCGGCCCGGTCGACCGCATCGGCCAGCTGACCATGCGCAACCTCGACATCGCCGACTCCCGCGCCAAGCTGGAGGAGTACTCCAGGGTCGGCATGGTCGGCACCTCGCACCCGACGTCGATCGGCGCCGCCCAGGCGGCCTCTACCGGGCTGATCGGCGCGATGCCCGAGGGCGGTGCCGAGGCGATCGCCTCCCGGGGCCAGGCTCCCGAGAGCGACGACCTGCTCGACCACGCCGCGATGGAGTCCGGCAACGACTGAGGTCGGGCTCCGGTCCCCGCGCCGACGCGCGGTGGCGGTCGGGCTCCGGTCCGGAACCGGTCCGCATCGGGCAGTGGGGCCCGCCGTACCGACCCGCCGCCGGGGCGGGAACGCTCCTGCGGCGTTCCCGCCCCGGCGGCGCCCGTCGGTCCGGTTGCTGCCTTCCGGCGGGTGGGGGCGGGTGCGGCGCCGCACCCGCACCGCGCACCGGCCGCGCTCCCGGTCGGCTCACCGGCCCCGGCCGGGGACCCCGTCGCCCTCGGACTCCTCCAGGAAGACGTCCGTCTCCTTGGCGGTGGGGCAGGTGGCCGGGCCGCGGCGGGTGACGGCCAGGGCGGCGGCCGCGTTGGCCCGGCGGGCGGCCGCCAGCGGGTCCAGGCCGTCGGCCACAGCGGCGGTGAACACGCCCACGTGCGCGTCGCCCGCGCCGTTGGTGTCCACGGCGCGCACGGGGAAACCGGGTACGCGCCGGGCGGCGGCGCCCCCGGACACGGCCCCGTCCCCGCCACCGGCCACCGCGCAGCCCCGCGCGGAGTCGCGTACGACCACCGTGCCGCCGGGGCGGATGCGGGGAAGCAGGAGCGCGGCGGCCTCCTCGGGGACGGAGCGCCCGGTCACGGTCGCGGCCTCGGCGGCGCTGAGGCTGAGCAGGTCCACGCGGGCCAGGACCCGGTCCAGGGTCGGCCCGGGGACGTCGCCCACGACCGGAGCCGGGTCCAGGACCAGGCGCACCCCCTCCGGGAGCCCGCCGATCCAGGTGAGCAGGTCGTCGGCGCGCGGCCCGGGCAGCAGCGAGTACCCCACCGTGTAGACGAAGTCCCCCTGTTCGGGCCGGAGGGTGCGCAGCCGGTCCAGGGACAGGTCCATCTCGGCGCCCAGCCGGGTGACGAAGGTGCGTTCGGCGTCGCCGTCCACCAGGGCCACACAGAAGCCGGTGTCCGCGTCGGGGGAGGGGGCGTGCGCCACCGCCACCCCTTCGGAGCGCAGCGCGGACCGGGCCAGGTCCCCGTGGGGCCCGGTTCCGTGCGCCCCCGCGTAGACCACCTCCATACCCGCGCGCGCCGCGGCGGCGACGACGTTGAAACCGCCCCCGACCAGGGTCCGGGCGGAGGAGGCGAACACGCCCTCCCCGGCCCGGGGAAGGGCGTCGACCGCCATCACGACGTCGATGATCACCGGCCCCACGTGCACAAGGCGTCCGGTCACGGCAGGGCTCCCCTCGACTGCGCCGACCGTGGCGTCGGCCCCGCGATCATCCCAGCGGCGACCGCGTGCGGGTTCCACCGGGTGGGCCGCTGCCGGGGGGCGTGTCCCCGGCGGCCTCCGCCGCATTCGGGGCCCTCCCGGCGAAGGCATCCCGGGCCGCCGTGATCACAGGGGTCGCAGGGGCCACCGCGTCCTCAGGGGTCACCGGAGCCCGGTGACCGGCGCGCGGGACCGGCCGACCGTCCCTGGAGCTGGGGAACCGGGGGCGGCGGGGTCCAGCGCCGGGTGCGGGGGGCGCGGGAGGGGACGCCGTACTCGTCCCTGAGCCGTTCGGGGATGGCGTACTGCATGACCCGGCCGCGGGTGAGGGAACTCAGCTCCAGGCGGGTGGCGACGTGGCCGAGGCGGTCCAGGGCCCACGCGCCCAGCGGGGAGCCGTCCTCGACGCGTTCGAGGATTCCCAGCAGGGCGGGGGAGGCCCTGACGGCCGTGTCCCAGGCGCTGCGCGGGACCCGGAGCCAGTCGGCGCAGGTGTCGCCGATGAGGTAGCGGATGAGGGCGGCGACCACCGGGTCCAGGAGGGTTCCGGGCACGACCTCCTCGTAGAGGTCGATGAGCTGGCGGGTCAGGTGCGCCCCCTCCTCGGAGGGGCCCATGTACCGGGTCATGTACAGGTCGGAGAACTCGCGGGCACCGGCCACGTCGGCCGGAGCGTGTTCGGTGCTGACGCCGAGCATGGCGCCGACGATGCGCCATGCGTAGTAGTAGGACTCCGCGCCCTCGGCCGTCATGTGCACGCCCAGCCGGTGCAGGGCGTCCAAGACCTGGATGGAGAAGATCATCTGGCCGCCGATCATGTCCTCCTGGCAGATCGGCGTGCCGAGCGCGTCCACGTCCCAGCGGCCCTCGCGGCGCATGTGGTAGCGGATGGAGGCGTGCAGCAGGCGCACCTTCTGGGCCGAGGGGACGAACCGGCTCCCCGCCTCGAACGCGTCGGGCCGCATCAGGTACGCGGTGAACTGCCCGGTCTCGGCCATGCGCCGCGAGGGGTACTCCAGGGCGTGGGTGGCGCTGAGCAGTCTGGCCACGTGCGGGACGACGTAGCAGGCGGGCATCGACGAGAAGGCCAGGGCGGTGGAGATGTGCACGTTGTTGTCGATGAAGAACAGGCGGGCCCTCTCCATCTCGTCCCAGTCGACCCAGGAGGGCGGCGCGGCCGTGGCGTGCAGGTACTCGCGGGCGACGTCGGGCAGCCCGTCGGGCAGGTCCTGTGCGGCGGTGGAGAAGTAGCGCATGAGCGTGTTGAACTTGCCGACCTCCCCGCGTTCGAAGAGCGTCTGCACCGTCGCGTCGGCGAGTTCGTCGCCCATGAGGCGCAGCGCGTCCATGGACTCCGGTGTGTAGGACATGGGATCCCTTCCCGGGGTCAGGAGTGTCGGGCCGCGGCCGAGGCCACCATCCGCGACAGGGCGGCGGCGGCCCCGTCCGGCAGGTCGGCGCGGTCGAGGGCGGCGGTGGCGGCCCGGACGCGCTCGCCGATCATCTCCTCGACGCGTTCGGGGGCCCCGGTGCGCCGCGTGATCGACCGGACCCTGGACAGGCCCTCGCCGTCCAGGCCTCGGCGGCCGAGCAGGCCGCGCAGCTCCCGGCGCTCGGCCGCGGTGGCGGCCGACCAGGTCTCGGCGAGCAGGACGGTGGGCCGGTTGCCCCGGACGTCGTCCAGGTTCGACTTGCCGGTGAGCTCCGGGTCGCCGAACAGCCCCAGCAGGTCGTCCCGCAGTTGGAAGGCCTCGCCCAGGGGGAGCCCGTAGGCGGTGAAGGCCTCCATCACCGCTCCCGGGGCGCCCGCCAGCGCGCCGCCGATGCGCAGGGGGTGCTCGACGGTGTACTTGGCCGTCTTGTACCGGATCACCTGGAGCGAGCGGCCCGTGTCGGGCGGCGAGCCGGTGCGCAGGACCTCCAGGCACTCTCCGGCGATCAGCTCCCGGGCCATGACCAGCCACAGCTCACGGGCGCGGGAGAGGTAGGCCGAGGGGAGGCCGCAGCACAGGAACAGCTCCGCGGCCCACGACATGAGCAGGTCGCCGGTCAGCAGGGCCAGGGCGCGGCTCCCGGCGTGGGGCCTGGGCCTGCCGGCGAACGCCGCGCGCAGGGCGACGTGGGCGCTCGGCACGCCGTGCCGCATCGGGCTCTCGTCGATGAGGTCGTCGTGGACGACGGCCGCGGCGTGCACCAGCTCCATCGCGGCGGCCGCCCTGACCAGCGCGTCGCTGTCCGGCTGCCCGGCCGCGCGCCACCCCCAGTAGCAGAACGACGCGCGCAGGCGCTTGCCCCCGGTCACCGCCACGCCCAGCTGCTCGGCCACCGGCAGCAGGTCGGCGTCGACGGCGAGGAGCCGATCCGTCTCCCGGCGCGCGAACTCCCGGAGTTCGGCGTCCACCCGCGTCCGGAGCAGGGCCTGCTCCCCGGTCTCAGCCATCGCCGCGACCGGGGCGGGAGGCGGCGGCCCGCCGGGCGAGCAGCTCCATGTGGGACTCGGCCGTCGGAACGTACCGCCGCAGCGCCAGTTCGCCGCGCTCGCGCAGGTCCCGCCGACCGTTCCGGGCCAGCTCGGCCAGGTCCGACCGGTCCAGCAGCGACCGCGCTCCCCGCAGGGCCGCGCCGATCCCGCTCCATGCCAGGTCGGCCGCTCCGGCCGCGACCAGCAGCGGCTCCCGCGCGCGGTCGGCGCCCGTTTCGTCGTCGGTGTGCGCCACGGCGTACACCCCCTGTCCCCGATCGGCTCGGAAAGGACGGCGGCCGCAAACGGCGGCGCCCGCGGAAGAACACCGTCCGGGCGGGCGGAGGCCCGCCGCGGTCCTTGTGGAGTGATCATCTTCGGTTATCGCGGTTTTTGTCAACGCAATGGTGTGACCCGGTCTGTTTTGGTGAAAGTCGGCGGGAACAAGGAAGAGGAGCAAACGGACACGGGTGGATGAAAGCCGGTGGGGTCGTACGGATTGTCCGTGTTCTCGCAGGTTGCCGCCACGGTGTTCTTCGGGTTTGGGGGTCGGGTCGAGCTCCGAAGGGGGCGGTCCGGAACGCCCGAATCCAGCTCGGTACCAGGCGCGCTCCCCCGGGTTTCGGGGATGCTCCCGGGGTCCGGTGAATCCTGGGGGGGATTCGTGTCCGGGGGTCTTGGAAAACGTGTTCGTCTCTATTTGTGACAAAAGGTGATATGGATGATCCGGGTTTTTCCGCGGTCCTGCCCAAGCGGGGCCTCCGGCGCTACCGGCCCCCGAACGCCCGGCGGGGCCGCGGACACCGGTCCCACGACCCCGCCGCACTCCCCGGCCTCACTCTGTGCGCAGGCCCTCGGGGCTCGTCATCCGCCACAGGTAGGGCAGGCTCGCCAGCGTCACCAGCGCTATCACGCCGAATCCGGCGCCCGTGAGCGGCAGGAACCCCAGCCAGTCGGTGACCTGGAGGCCGGCCAGCCGCAGCAGGAGGAGCCCGAGCCCGGTCCCGCCCCCGACGGCGATCACCAGGCCGAGCACCATCGGGATCGCGGTCTGCCACAGCACCGACGCGGCGAGCGTGGCACGGCTCGTCCCGGAGGCGACCAGCACCGCGAGCTGCCGCCTGCGCTCCCGAAGCTGCTCCACAGTGGAGACGACCATGCTCGCCCCGATCACCAGCACGGTGAGGACCGCACCGGCCCGGAGCGCGTCGCCGATGGACGCCAACAGGGTGCCGCCGCCCTCCTGGCCCAGCACGCGCAGATAGGTACCAGCGCTGTCGATCCCGACGTGGTTGCGCACGTGCTCGACCGCGTCCGGGTCGCTCCCGTCCAGGGTGACGAACACCGTGGACTGGAGGTACTCGACCTCCTCGACCGGAAGGGCGGACGGAGTGACGAACAGCCCCCGGTACTCCTGCCCGACCAGGTCGTCCGCGGCCTCGGCCTCGCGCAGCGGCGGGACGGTCCAGGGGCGGGTCCCGGAGGCCGAGCCGCCTTGAGGGGCGTTGTCCAGGTCCAGGCGGTCCCCCGCACGCACGGCGGAGGCCCCCTCAGCCGCGACGAAGGCGTCGCCGTCGGCGCACGAGGAGAACGCGATCAGCCCGCCCAGGGTCGCGCAGTCGGCGACGACCACCGCCTGCGTCCGCGGTGGGTCGCCGGCGCCGGGCGGGGCGTCCGCCGGGGGGAGGTGGGCCAGCAGGAAGGGGTAGGAGGACTCCACGCCCCTGGCGCGGTCGAGATCGCGGGCGAACTCCGCGGCCTCGGCGCCGCTTCCCACCGTGGCCGAGGCGATCATCCCCACCCGGCCGCCGTCGGAGGGGACCTGGGCGTCCATCGCGGAGAACAGCATCTGGAGCGCGATCGCCCCGGCCACGGCCAGGGTGACTCCGCTGACGGTGCGGGCCGCGATCCCGCCGTTCAACTGGAGGCGCCGTGTGGCCATCTGCCACGACGGCGGACCGCCGCGCAGCCGACCCACCACGGCCTCGACGACCCACGGCAGCAGCAGGGTGAACCCCGTCAGGGCCACCGCCACACCGACGGCGACGGCCCACTCCGTACCCTCGGCGCCTCCTCCCCGCCCGAGCGCGGCCAGGACGGCGCAGCCGACGGCCAGGACCGCCACGCGCCACCACAGCCGCCGACCCCGGTCGGCGCCCTCCCGCAAGACGCCCAGCGGACCCACCTCGACCCCGCGCAGCGCCAGGAGCGCCGCCAGGACGGCGCTGGCCGGGACGAGCACCACGACGAGGACGGCCAGCGGCGGCACCGGTGTGAGGTCCGCGGGCAGCACGCCCGGGCCCGGGAGCCGCACGTCGTCGGCGAAGGTACGCGCCACCAGGAAGAACCCGGCGCCCATGACCAGGCCCAGGACCGCGCCGACCAGGGACTCGCCCGCGGCGATCCTGCGCGTCGTCGCCCTGTCCGCGCCCACCAGCCGCAGCGCGGCCAGTCGCTGGTCGCGCCGCTCGGCCCCGAAGCGCGTCGCGGTGAGGACGAACACGGCGATCGGCAGCAGCAGCACCACGATGACGACGACGATGAGCAGGACGAGGACCGCGGACATGCCGTCGTCCCGCAGGTCCGCGCCGAAGCCGGAGGCGGCGTGCGGGACCGGGGACCGGGAGAGGGAGTCCGTGCCCAGGTAGAAGTAGAGCTCGTGCGGCCCCCGCAGCCCCTCGGCGCCGATCAGGCCGGTGACCGCGGCACCGTCGAACCGCTCGGCGAGCAGGGCGCCCTCCGGGGAGTCCAGGAGGTCGCGCAGGGCGGGGGAGACGTGGAGTTCGCCCGCCTCCGGCAGCCGGTCGATCCCCGGCGGGCGCACGTGCGGACCCGGGCCCGCGGGCGCTTCGAGCAGCATGCCCGTGAAGATGTCGCCCCGGTACACGACGACCCGGGGGTCCGCGAGGACCGCGGCGTCGGCGTTCTGCGCGCCCCGCTCCAGGTACACCGGTTCCCGCGCGTCCATCCGTTCCTGGCCCGCCGCGCGCGCCGAGGGCGCCGCGGCGGCCAGCAGGAGCACCATCACCCCCAGGCCCACGCCCAGCGCGGTGAGCAGCGTCCCCGTCCAGCCGACCCGCCCGCCGCCCAGGGTGAGCCCGGCGCCCATGACCAGGTCGCGGTACCACCGGCCGATCACGCCGCCCCCGTGGGCCAGACGGAGCCCAGGACCTGGCCGTCGCGGACGACGACCTCGCGGTCGGAGTAGGCGGCCACCCGGACGTCGTGGGTGACCAGGACGACCGCGGCCCCGGTGTCGCGGGCCGCGCCCGTGAGCAGCTCCATGGCGCGCTCCCCGTTGAGCGAGTCCAGCGCGCCGGTGGGCTCGTCGGCGAAGACCAGCCGGGGCCCGGCCACCAGCGCCCGCGCGATGGCCACCCGCTGCCTCTGCCCGCCGGACACCTGGCCGGGACGCTTGTCGCGCACGTCGTCCACCTCCAGGCGGGCCATCCACTCCGTCGCGGAGGCCTCCGCGCGCCTGCGGGCGACGCCGGTCAGGCGCAGGGAGAGCGCCACGTTCTCCACACAGGTCAGTTCGGGGACGAGCTGGCCGAACTGGAAGACGAAGCCGAAGTCGCTGCGTCTGAGCCTGCTGCGCTGGGAGTCGGACAGGGCCGACAGCTCACGCCCGTCGTAGTGCACGGTGCCGCCGTCGAGGTCGAGGATGCCCGCCAGGCAGTGCAGCAGCGTGGACTTGCCGGAGCCGGACGGGCCCATGACGGCGACGACCTCGCCGGAGTCGATGCTGAAGTCCGTTCCGTTCAACGCGGCGGTCGAACCGAAGTACTTGCGGAGCCTGGTGGCGGTGAGCAGGGCACCCGCGCCCTCCGCCGCGGAGGTGCCGCTCACTCGCAGACCTCTCCGGCGAGCCGGTCCAGGCGGCTGGCGGTCAGCTCCAGCCACCGGACGTCTGCCTCCAGGTGGAACAGGGCGTGGTCGCAGACGAGCTGGTCCGCGAGGTCGCCGCCCGTCTTGCGGCGGGTGAGCTCACGCATCAGGCGCAGGTGCTCGGCCCGCTGGACGTCCAGCAGTCCGGCGGCGTCACGGCCGGTCAGCAGCGCCAGCACGACCTTGGTGTACAGGGTGCTCTGGAGGTAGGGCTCGGGGCTCTCCGGAGTGGAGAGCCAGCGGCCGACGTCGGTGACACCGGCGTCGGTGACGGCGTAGCGCTTGCGCTCGGGGCCGCCGCCGGTCTCCACGCCGTCCACCTCGACCAGGCCGTTCCTGAGCAGGCGCGACATCGTCGAGTAGACCTGTCCGTAGTGCAGCGGCCGGTCGTGCCCGAACCGCTCGTCGAAGAGGCGTTTGAGGTCGTACCCGTGGCGGGGGCCCGATTCGAGCAGGCCGAGCAGCGTGTTGCCGATAGACATGGCGGCGACTATACACAATGTGTATAGATGGGTGGAGAAGAGGAGGTGCGTCCCGTTCCCGGGCTCGGTCCGCGCCTCCGGGAGTCCGCTCAGGCGGGGTCGTTCTCCGGCGGTCCGGCGGCCGCCGGACCCGGGCGGTCCTTCGGGGCCTCGCAACCGAGGGGGTGGATGTGGAGCCGGTCCACGCGCCCGGCCTGGACGACGACGCCCGCCGCGTCGCCGTGGACCCCGTTGCGGACTGTCGCCGGTCCCCGAGCCGGTTCCCCCGTTCCGGCCGAACCGCGACGCGGCTTCTCCACCACCAGACCCGGCCACCGTTGCGCGGCCTTGTGCCTGAGGATTCTCACGAGCAGATCAGCGGTACCCGAGGCGACTTTGCAGGTGAACAGGCCCGCGGCGATCGCGAGAAGGAACTGCAGGAGTTCCGCGGGGCCGAGTTGGAGCGCGAGTTCTCGGGCATGCTCCGCCAGGGGTAACGGCCCCGGAAAGACGAAGCCAGAATGATCGGAGCCAGTGCCTTGATCTTCGCTCGCACCTTCCCGCTTATCCGAAAAGCGACCACGGAGAGGGTACCGGAAAGGGGTGCGGCGCGCGAGGGCGTCACCGGTCGTGGTGCCGCCGCGGGCGACTGGGCCGCCGAGGGCCGCGGGTAAGGGGCCGGAACCCGGTGACGGAGCCGGAACCCGAATCGGGAAACGCGCCGTTCACCTGGGTTTGTGCCGAACCTTGCCGGTTTCGTCACCGGAGGAGTGTGTCGTCCGGGGCGGCCCAGGGGTGCTGTCCGACGCCGCCCCGCGAGGTTTTTCGGCGTGTACGGAGTTGCGCCTTGCTTCCCGGGCCGACGTGCGTAGACATTGGCTGACGTGCGCGGACATTTGTCGGCGACGCCTGGCTCCCGGCTTCGGAACTTTCTCCGAGACAAGTGCGCCAGGAAGCCGGGTGAACCTCGCGTCCCTCACGAAATCAGGACCCGAGCCAGTCCGGGAGGAAACGGGAGAGAACGCCCGGGCGGCCCTAGCCATTCGCAACGTATGGGGATAGAACTGGCTGAGAATAATCAGTGTGCCGCGCCAGTGGTCACCGCCTGGTGGCCGACTGTTGGCCGACGACTGGGCCTTTGTTCAGCCATATCTAGAAAGGTTGCTTCCCGCCGGTCCCCCTGGCCGGTTTTGCTCCCCCTCCCCCGCAGACCGGAGGCAACTGCATGCCAACGACACATTCACGACGTGCGCGAACGCCGAGTGCTCCGCGGACACGCCGTCACTCTCGCGCGGCGCTGGCGGCCTCGATGGCCGCCGTCATCGCCGGTTCCCTGACCGCGGTGTCCGCCCCCGCCGCGGCGGCGCCGTCGGAGAACTTCGACGACACCGCCTACCGCGGTGGGATCGAGGTGGTCCGCACCCCGACCGGAGCCGCCGACGACGCGCTGCTGACCGGCCGGGTGTTCGTCGACGCCGACCGGGACAGCGCCAGCGACGGCGAGGAGGCCGGCCTGTCCGGCGTCATGGTCACCAACGGCCGCGACGTGGTGCTGACCGACGGCGAGGGCCGTTACGAACTGCCCGCGTTCGACAACATGACGGTCTCCATCACGCAGCCGTCGGGCTACCAGGTGCCGATGGACGAGCACAACATCCCGCAGTTCCACTACAACCACCTGCCCCAGGGGTCGCCGGAACTGCGCTACGGCGGGATCGAGCCGACCGGACCCCTGCCGTCCGCGGTCAACTTCCCGCTGGTGGAGAGCGAGCTGACCGCCACCGGCACGCAGAGCTGCGTCATGGCCGGAGACCTGCAGACCTACGACCGGCAGGAGATCGGGTACGCGCGCGAGGGCGCCATCGCCGACCTGGCAGAGCGCCACGACTACGCCGGCTGCGGCACGCTGTTCATCGGTGACGTCGTCGGCGACGACCTCTCGCTCTACCCCGAGATCAAGGACCTGGTCGCCGAGACCAACGGCCCGGCCCGCTTCCTCCCCGGCAACCACGACCTCGACTTCGACGCCCCGAACTCCGAGCACTCCTTCGACACCTACCGCGCGCAGTTGGCACCGGAGTACTACTCCTACGACGTCGGCGACACGCACATCATCGCGCTCAACACCGTCGAGTACCCGTGCGTCGCGGCTCAGGACAGCCCCGAGGGCATCGAGGCGCACTGCGCCGACCCGGAGGGCGACCCGTCCTACAACGGCCGCCTCGACGAGGACCAGCTCGCCTGGCTCGAACGCGACCTGGCCAACGTCGACCCCGGCAAGCTCGTCGTCGTCGCCGGCCACATCGGCCTGCTCAACTACGCCGACTCCACCTCCCCGGTGCACCAGACCGACCAGGTCCGGCGCGTGCACGAGCTGCTGGAGGGCCGCAGCGCCGTGGCGGTGTCCGGCCACAGCCACAGCATCGAGAACCTCAAGACCGGTGACGGCGCCAAGGGCTGGAACGACCTGTTCGGTGTCGAGGGCCTGCCGTTCCCGCACATCACCGCGGGCGCTATCTCGGGCGACTGGTACTCCGGCGCGATCGGGGATGAGGGATACCCGACGGCGATCGGCCGCGACGGCGGACGCCCCGGCGTGGTCACGCTGGACATCCAGGGCAGCGAGTTCCAGGAGCGCTACACCGTCACCGGCGAGTCCGACGACGTGCAGACGCAGCTGGGCGTCAACAGCCCGACCTACCGCGAGTGGGTCGCGGCCCGCCGGGAGTGGAACGGCAACCCGGTGGGCGAGGCACCCGAGCTGGAGGAGCCCCTGGTGGTCGACCGCAGGGACCTGGCCCACGGAAGCTGGCTGACGACCAACTTCTTCTTCGGCTCCACCGGCTCGACGGTGGAGGTCAGCATCGACGGCGAACCGGCCCGGGAGGCCACCCGCACCCAGCAGATGGAGGGCGAGGCCGTCAACGTCGGCGTCGAGTACTCCGACCCGTACGCGGTCGCGCAGCAGCTCGTCCACGGAGGCAGCCTCGCCGACCGGACGATGCACCTGTGGCGGTTCGACCTGCCCAGGAATCTGCGCACCGGTGAGCACACCGCCGAGGTGACCGCGACCGACGCCTACGGCCGGGAGTTCACCGACGTCCTCGAGTTCGAGGTCGTCGGCCGGAGGTAGTCGCGTCTTCGCGGCAGGAGGGCCGCCGCCCCGCACGGGCGGCGGCCCTTCGCCTCTGCCGTCCAGCCCCCGTCGCGGCGGAAGAGGAACAGTCCGTACCGCGCCCCGTGGTCCAGCCACCGGGCCCTCAGACCGAAACCGTGGGCCCCCACCTCGTCGGCCGGCCCCCGCACGTCGAACTTCACCGATCAGCCGACGTTGACGGACCGCCCGCGCGGCACCCGCACGGTCAGCTCCAGACCCGGTACGGGCACCGCCCGGTCGGCCCGGGCGCGAAGGCGCCCCTCCACGGTGGTGGTGTCCGCGTCGTAACACGCCTCCGGGACGAGGTCGTCGAGCACGAAGTCGGCGCCGTGGAGGCGGTTCAACCGGGTGAGGTGGTTGAGCCGGAAGTCGGCGAAGGCCGAGTGCCCGGCGGGATCGTTGCAGCAGGTCTCCAGGGCTTCGCGGCCCTTGCCCAGGTCGGCGGAGACCACGAAGGACTCGCCCGGGCGCAGGGTCCGGGCGACCTCGCCCGGCACCGCGTCGCCCCTGTCGGCGAGCGGGAGGACACGGGCCCGCACCGCCGCTCCAGGTGTTCTCACGTTCTCCTCAGGCCCGTCCCGTCCCGCCCCGTCGCTTCGCGCAAGCTCGACTCGCCCCGGCTCCACCGGTGCAGGAGGTACTCCTCCAGCCGGGTGGCCAGGAGAGTGCCGGCGCGGATGCCGAACACGATGTCGGAGGCCAGCTCGGGTTCGGTGCTCAGCAGCGGTGCGATCACCTCGCGCCGCAGGAGCTGCTCGTGCACCGCGTCGGCCTCGACGTGCTCGGCGTAGAACCGGATGGCGGCCGGACCGCAGTCCAGCCTCCGCATGGCCTTGACCAGCCGGTCCGAGCCGGGGGAGGAGGTGAGCTCGACGGTGGCGAACTGCCCGATCAGCGCTCCGCGCAACCCGCGGTGCAGACCGCACAGCGACATGAAGTTGACCTCGGCCAGCATCTCGGCGGGGGCGGAGTCGAGGTAGGCGCCGTAGTCCGCGCACAGGCCCAGTTCGGCCATCATGTCGGCGAAGAGCGTGGAGTGCGTCCGCTCGGGGTCTCCCGCGCCGTACTCGTCGTGCTGCACGGTCACGAGGGCCGCCTTGGCGGGGCCGTGCAGGCGCGGGATGACGAAGGTCTGCGGGTCGGCCTCCTTCAGGTGGTAGAGCGAGCGGAGGGCGACGTACTCGCGCAACTGCCAAAGCTGCCCGTGGCGGCGCAGGTGGTGGGAGACACCGAACGCGTCGACGCGCTCGACCAGGAGCGCGCCGATCTCGCTCTCGACGTCCGCTCCGGGATCCACCCCGTCCCGGAGCGCGCGGAGGAAGGCCCTCTCCAGCTCGGCGCGCAACGCCAGCAGCGCCGGATCCCACTCGCGGTCGGCGTCGACTCCCCGGAACCCGCGGTAGTGGAGCTCGTAGCAGCAGTAGAGGGCGAGTTGGAGGTCCTCACCGTAGGGCGGGGAGCCGTCCACCGGGGGGAGCCCGGTCCGTTTCCCGCGCAGCGCTTCCAGGACCGCCTCGGAGACCGCGCCGCGGGGGGTGGGCAGCGTCGGCGCCTGCGGTGTCGTCATGGTCATGGGCCGTGCTCCTTCCCTGCGTCGCCGCGTACACGCCGACGGTGGCTGGTGTCGCAGAACGGGCGGCGCCTGCTGCGGCCGCACACGCACAGCGCGGTGACCGCCCGGTCGCTGCGCACGCGCGTTCCGTCGGGCGTCTCCACGTCGACCGGGCCGTAGACGAGGACCGGGCCGTCGTCGGTGACGACGATCCGGCGGCGGTCCTCAGCCATGGCGCGCCTCGATGACCAAGAGTTCCTCCTCCGTCTGGTCGGGGCCGAGCAGTCCGCGTACGCGCAGCGCCGCGGCACGCGCGCGCAGCACCGGACCGAACGGGACGCGGGTCCTGGCGAGGACCTCTGGCACCAGTCCGGCCTTCCCGAGCTGTTCCAACGTGGCCTGCTCGTCCGCGAGTTCGGACTGCACGAGCAGCAGAGCGCCGTCCTCGCTGAGCACCGAGGACGCCCCCGCGCAGATGCGGTCCAGCAGGATCCGCCCGTCCGGCCCGGCGTCCCAGCACCTGGCCATCCGATGGCGGGGCAGCCGCCGACCGGGAGCGGGCATGTAGGGCGGGTTGGCCAGCACGAGGTCGAAGCGGTGCGGGGCCACGGGAGCGAACAGGTCGCCGCGCCGGACCTTGGCCGGGACCCCGTGCAGTCGGCTGTTGAGCCAGCTCGCCAGCACAGAGCGGCGCGACAGGTCGATCGAGGTGAGGCTGGCCGCACCGGCGCGGAAGGCCTCGATGCCCAGTGCCCCTGTGCCCGAACCGACGTCGAGGACGGAGCGCCCGGCGACCCGGCCGTGCTGGCGCAGCACGGCGCGGAGCAGGGAGGTGTCCTCCTGAGCTGGGTAAACACCCGGTGGCCTCATCAGCAGCATGGGGCAGCCACTACCCGGTCCCGAACCCTCCAACCGCCGCGCGGGTCCTGCGCGTGATGGCCTGTGACCTTGAGTGACGAGCTTTCGGGAGTGGTGTTCGCCGGGTGGGCGGCCCGTGGTCCCCGCCCGGGCCCGGGCGGAGCTTCTCGGACTTCCAGTGGTACGTCGAAGCGCAGGACAACTGACCCGCCCCGTGCCCGACACGAAAAAGGGGGAGACCACCGGCGGCCGGTACGCCAAGATCTGAGAATGGAAATGTCCGACGTCACTCGCGCGACGGCGGCCGCGACCCGGGTCGCCGCGTCGCTCGGCCTGCCGACCAGCGGCGCGACCGTGCTCCACAACTCGAACAAGCTGGCGCTGCGGCTGACCCCGTGCGACGTCTTCGCCCGGGTCGCCCCCGTGGGACAGGAGGTCGCGCGGTTCGAAGTGGAGCTGGCCCAGCGGCTCGCCGCTGTGGGGAGCCCGGTGTGCCCTCTGGAGCCCCGGGCGGATCCGCGCGTGTACACACGCGACGGCTTCACGGTGACGCTGTGGACCTACTACGAGCCCGCGACGCCCCGCATCCCACCGGTCGAGTGCGCCGAGGCGCTGGAACTGCTGCACGTCGGCATGCGCCGGGTCGAGGTGCCGAGCCCGCGGTTCACGGACCGGATCACGCAGGCGGAGGACATCGTGGCCGACCCGGACCGCTCACCGGAGCTGGCCGAGGCGGACCGCGTCTTCCTCAGCGGCAGGCTGGCGGACCTGCGACGGACGATCGGGGAGCGCGGCGCCGTCGAGCAGCTCCTCCACGGGGAGCCGCATCCGGGCAACGTGCTCAGCACGCGGATCGGACCGTTGTTCATCGACCTGGAGACGTGCTGCCGCGGACCCGTCGAGTTCGACCTCGCCCATGTTCCCGAGGCGGTCTGCGAGCACTACCCGAACATCGACCAGGATCTGCTGGACGAGTGCCGACAGCTCGTCCTCGCGATGGTCGCGGCGTGGCGCTGGGACCGCGGCGACGAATTCCCGAACGGGAGGCGTTTCGGAGAAGAGCTCCTGCGCGCGCTGCGCGGCGGTCCTCCCTGGCCGACACTCGAAACGATGAGCAAGCGGCTGGGCGGC
The DNA here is from genome assembly GCF_001029525.1 of Nocardiopsis sp. RV163. Taxonomy (NCBI): domain Bacteria; kingdom Bacillati; phylum Actinomycetota; class Actinomycetes; order Streptosporangiales; family Nocardiopsidaceae; genus Nocardiopsis; species Nocardiopsis sp. RV163. The sequence continues at coordinate 28,547 of NZ_LEKI01000014.1, forward strand.
CTGGAGAAGCCGCCGAAGGTCACGTGAAGGCGGCGAGGAACCGGACGGCGAGGATTTTCACTGCCCGGACCACACGCCTCGGGGCGGGGAGGAGACCACGTCTGGACTGAAGAAGCCTGCGGCGTAGAACGTCTCGCGGAGGATGGCGTTCTCTGGGCCGCCCGCTTCGGGGAGACCTGCCAGACGGTGTTCCCGGGCGCGGCCAGGAAGGCGGCCGCAGCGGCGCGGCCTCGTCCCGGTCGGTCTGGTCGTGTCCCCCGGGCGGGGAGGCCTCCGGTCGATGGCTGTACATACTGATAGGTACAATTTGGTCATGGAGACTCGAGAGCGCTTGATAGCCGCGGCCCAGGAGCTGTTGTGGGCGCGCGGCTACGCGGCGACCAGTCCGAAGGACATCCAGAAGGCGGCCTCGGCTGGCCAGGGCAGTATGTATCACCACTTCCAGGGCAAGGAGGACCTGGCGGTCGCGGCGCTTGAGGAGAGCGCCCGACGCATGCGACGCGACGCTGAGGCTTTGCTGTCCGGACCGGGAACCGCACTGGAGAGGCTGGAGGGCTATCTGCTCCGCCAGCGGGACAGCCTTCGCGGTTGCCGGATGGGGCGGATGACCTACGACGCCGACGTGCTGGCGTCCCCGCCGTTGATGGCTCCTGTGACGACGACACTGGACTGGCTGGTGGACGCCGTCGCCGCTGTCGTCCGTCAAGGCATCGAGAACGGTGAGCTGCTCGACGACATCGACCCGGCGGCTCTGGCCTGCACCATCGCCGCGGTCGTGCAGGGCGGTTACGTTCTCGCGAGAGCCCACGGCAGCGCCTCGCGCTTCGACGCGGCCGTCGAAGGCGCTGTGGGCCTGCTGGAACGCGCCGCGGCGTGAGCCTCCCCGGCCAGGCGGCGTTCACGGGCCGCGTTAGCGCGAAGGTAGCGCGCTCCGCAGACGAGGGTTCGAGGCCGGTCGTGTACGAGGTCATCTCCGCAGCGGACGTCCGCACCCACTGGCGCGGGTCCGGAGCACGGGGACCGATGGCGCATGCCGCCAAGCGGGAAGCCGCGGCCGACGGCGGCACCGCGGTCTGGAACGCACCCGTCTCGGATGCTGCCTACGACGGTTACCAGACAATGATGGGGGAGGGAACTCTCCGATGTATGCCATGCAGTATTCGGTCCCGCTGCCAGTTGACTACGACATGCGAACCATCCGCGATCGCGTCGCTCGAACCGGCCATCTGCTCGACGGCTTCTCAGGCTTGGATTTCAAGGCGTACCTGATCCGGGAGAAGGCGAACGGCGCGCCGGTCAACGAGTACGCCCCGTTCTACGTATGGAACGACATCGACGGGATGAGGGCGTTCTGCTGGGGCGAGCCCGGATACTCCGCGATCGTGCGTGACTTCGGGCGACGCCCGATCCAGGACTGGACCCTCATCGGCCTCGTCAGCGGCCCTCGCCGCCTTGACGAAGCCCGGTCGATGTCGATCTCGACGAGGCCGCTGCCTGCCGGCGTCGCCCCCGCCCACGTGGTCCAGGACCTTACCGGCGGCTTCCTCTCCTCGGCCGGTTCGTCGACCGTGCGCAGGGTGGCGGCAGTCGATGTCACGACCTGGACCCTGCTGCTGGCCGAACTGGGCGCCGACCAGCCGACGGTCGACGGAGAGGCGAGCAGTTACGAGGTGTTGCACGTTTCACCCGGACCCGAGAGCTGAGTCGTGACCTCGTCCGGGACGCTGCGCCCTGCTTCGATCAGGTCCAGCACCTTGCGGCGGAACTCGGCGGGGTATCCACGACGTTCCGTGATGCCCTCCTTCAAGGGGCACGTGGTCCCAGAATCCAGGAATCCGACTCCGAAAAACGCAGGACACACCAGCCTCCATCACACCCGGCACGAAACAGATCACGTTGCACGGGCTCCGCCACGGAGCCGCCTCGCTGGCGCTGGCCGCGGGCACGGACGTGAAGATCGTGTCCAGCGAGCTGGGGCACGCGACCACGCACTTCACCCAGGACACCTACCAGACGGTGTTCCCGGACGTGGCCAAAGCGGCGGCCGAGGCCACCGCCGCCCTGCTACGAGGCCCGACTCCCGTGACGGCCGGGTAGCCGAACCGCCGAGCACACCAGGAGCCATACGGCACCACCAACCCCAGGCCAGCGCACGGGCTCACCCGCGCTGGTCTGGGGTTACCTCATGCCTGGGTCCGGTAACCCACAGGATCAAAGGTCCCCTGGAGACGGCTTCAGGGAAGTGCTCACCCCGGTGAGCATCGTGCCTTTCGCACCATGTTGTCGCCTGGCAACTGTTGTCGTCGGGGCCGGTTCCGGCCACTGAGCCCAGTAGGACTCAGGGACAGCATCTGGCGAAGGCCGTGCTCCGTTTCTACGGGCGTGCGTGTTCACGTGCGCGAACGCGGTCACTGTCCGTTGCTCCCGTGGTCAAACTTGCCGAAGGTCCCTCTCACCCAGGGTCACGCTCTTCACCCTGGGCTCATGGTGCTCGCGGGGTGGGGTTTCGTAACGTACCGGGTGCCTGAGCCCCCGGAGACGGTCCCCGCACCCCAGGGCCGTCATGTTCGGGTAGCACCCGTGCACGTCCCTACCCTGGGAGCGATTCCCCTCGTGAGAAGACACATCCCCTGGTCTTTGGCGGCCGCGACGGCCGCCTCTACCCTCCTTTTGGGGCTGCTGTCCGCGCCCACGGCCCTGGCCGATACCGACCCCCACTCGCCTCGTGATCGCACCGTCGCCATCCCCGATACCTGGCAACCCGGTGAGGCCTCCACCGAACCGGTGGGCCAGGACCCGCCCGCCGAGCCCTGGACCCCACCCGGAACCGACGACGGCGGGGCCGAGAACCGGCGCAGCCCGGACTGGTCCTGCTCCTCGGGCGGGGAGAACCTGGGTCTGGCCTCGTGGTATCCGATGGAGCGCCACCAGATCAGCGACCGCCTGGACGTGGACATCAACCTGGAATCAGGCAACGCCGTCATCCGCCACCGCGACATGACCATCCGCGGCACCGGTGTGCACATGGGACTCAACAGCGTCTACAACTCCCGTGACCTCAACACCCAGTGGAAGCTCTCCTACGGGCGCGACATCGGGCTCAAGTTCGAGTCCGACCGGGTCGCCTTCCACGGCCCCACCGGATCGTGCGACGAGTTCATGGAGAACGAGGACGGTGAGTTCGACACCCCCGCCGGACTCAACGCCACCTTGACCGAGCTGTCCAACGGCCACTACGCGCTGACCTACACCCGCGGTGAATTCGCCGACGAGGTCTGGCACTTCGACGCCAACGGGTGGGCCATCACCCACGCCGACCGCAACGGCAACACCAACAACTTCCGCTACACCACAGGCGGTGACCTGGCCGCGGTGAACGACTCCCAGGGCCGCACCACCTCCCTGTCCTGGGACGAGCACCGACCCACCCAGATCACCGACCCCACCGGCGAGACCGCGGTGGCCTACACCTACGCCAACGACTCCACCCGCCACCCCAGCGGCCTGACCGACCGGGCCGGCAACGAGATCGCCTTCGGCTACACCGGCGGCTACCTCACCTCCATCACCGACGCCGAAGGCGCCACCTGGAAGCTGTCCTACGACGCCCAGGGCCGGGTGACCTCCTTCACCGAACCCCACGGCGAGAACGGCGCGACCTGGTCCTACGACCACGAAGACGGCCAGACCACCGTCACCGACCCGGGCGGCGGCGAGTCCACCCTGGAATTCGACGACTCCGGCCGCCAGACCTCGGCGACCGACCAGGTCGACAACACCCGCTCCCAGACCTGGACGGCCAACTCCGACATCGCCACCACCACCGACGCGTTGGAAGCCTCGGTCACCTACGACTACGACGACGCCAACAACCTCATCGGCACCGAACTGCCCACCGGAGCTTCAACGTCGGTCGGCTACGGCGACGCCATCAACCCGGCCAAACCCACCTCCTTCACCGGCCCGGACGGCAACGAGCTCTCCTTCACCTACGACGAGGCCGGGAACATGGTGCGGGCCCGCTCCGAGGCCGAGGACATCACGGTCGCCGCGATGAACTACCACCACAACGGCACCGTCTCCTCGGCCACCGACGCGCGCGGCAACCGCACTACCTACTCCTACGACGACGTGGGCAACATGACCGGCATGTCCGAGCCGGGTCCCGTGGGTGAGACGTCCTACACCTACGACTCGCTGTCGCGCCTCACCTCGGTCACTGACGGCAATGGTGTGAGGTTGGAGTACGGCTACGACCGCCTGGACCGGGTCGTGTCCGTCTCCCACGACGGCGATGTGTTGCAGTCGATCGTCTACGACGGCAATGGCCGCCAGGTGGCGACCCACACCGACCAGGTCAGTGTGGAGTTCGCCTACGACGGCCGCGGCGGCCTGCTCCAGAGCGTGCGCACCGACTCCAGCGGAAGCGAGACCACCTCCTACGGCTATGACACAGCGGGGAACCTGACCGCGTTCACCGAGCACGGCAAGACCACGACCTACACCTACGACGCCGCGTTCCGGCTGACCTCACTGGTCGACCACACCGGTGCCGAGACCACCTTCGACCACGACGAGAACAACCAGCGCACCAATACCACCCATCCCGACGGGGCCAGCGAGGACCGCGCCTACGACGACTCCGGGCGCCTGACGTCCATCACCACCACCGGCGCGGCCGAGCAGACGTTGCTGGAGGCCTCCTATTCCTGGACGACCAGCGAGGGCTCCGACAGCGACCAGTTGCAGTCCCGCACCATCGACGGTGAGACCGAGACCTTCACCTACGACGGGCTGGACCGCCTGACCAGCAACGGCGAGATCGACTACGCCTACGACGACGCCGGGAACCTGACCAGCGCGGACGGGGAGGAGTTGGTCTACAACGGCGCCGACCAGGTCACCGACGCCCGCGGCGAAGAGGTGGGTCACGACGAGGCCGGGAACATGACCTCCCGGGGCGGCCGGGTGCTGGAGTACAGCCTCACCAACCAGTTCCTGACCGCGGACGATGACGCGGACCTGGCCACCAGCATCAGCTACGACACCACCAACCAGACCCAGATGCGCGGCATCACCGACGTGCACGAGGGCGAGCGGGTCGACCGTCAGTTGTCCAACACCGCGCTCGGGGTCACCAACGTCGCCTCCGAGGGTGAGCGCACCAGTTTCGTGCGCGACGCCAACGGTGAGCTGATCTCGATGGTGGCCTGGGACGGACAGGAGCGGTTCCACTTCACCACCGACCACCAGAACACGGTGCTCGCGATCACCGCCGAGGGTTCCGAAGCCGAGAGTCCGGACGTGGTCTATGACTACACACCCTTCGGTGAGCGATCGGTGGACGCCTCCGGCCAGAGCGGGGCGGCGTCGTTGAACCCGTTCGGGTTCACGGGCGCCTACCAGTTCCAGGACGGGACGGTGCATCTGGGATACCGGTTCTATGACACGAACACGCTCAACTTCACCCAGCCGGATCCGTCCCGGCAGGAGATGAACAACTACGCCTACGGCATGGGCGACCCGATCAACAACACCGACCCACTCGGATTGAAGTCCGCAGCGATTGTGGCAGGTGATATCGGAGCAGCTGCTCTTGGCACAGCAGCCGGTGTGGGGGTGTGCGCGTTGACCGGAGGAATCGGCTGCCTCCTAGGGGGCGCGGTCGCCGGTGCGGCTGCTGGAGGCATGGGCGGGTTGCTTGGAGCCAGTGTGGCGGGAGGGTCGCAAGCCGAAGTTCAACAAGCAGCAACCGCTGGCCTCATTGGTGGCGCGATCACCGGGCCGATGCCTCCTGCCTACTCCTTCTCCTTCGGTCTCGCAACTGGAGGTTATCTAACCTCGGACTCAGCCTGAACCTAAAATGCACAGTGGGGTGAAAAATATCTTCACCCCACTGTGTATGATTCAAGGGGAGGGAAGTACGTAAGTATGGGGCTATGGAGGTTTTTGTGTCAAGCGGAAAAAAATCTGAGGTTGATTTTGTGGAAAAGCTAGCCAAGGCAAAGCCTCTCCTGCTGGCGGCGTATAAGGAATTCCCTGAGCACCCAACTAAAATTGACCGCTTTGCGCTAGGGTGGGGCTACAGTCTTCCGTCTGTTTTGATGCTCATTGTGGCTGCATGGTATGTGAGTCGTGGCATGGCCGGAGGGGCCGTGTTGTTTTTTGTATTCGCAGCGTGCCACTTCCTTTTTGCTGTTCTGCCAAAAATTATCCTGCTCCGCCGTATGCGTCGAGATGAGAAGGAAGGGCCCCGTGGGGAATGAATGAACCACGGCCGCACCTTTGGCTCGCGCAAAAAGATTGCCTCGATTTGTTTGTTTCATGATCATATTTACCACAAGCCCCTTCGCTGTGGCTCCGGTGTTCGAAGATGAACGCCTCGCCAAATAAATGCCCCCAAGTGAGGCGAGAAGCGTTGCTGCTTACTCGGTTATTCCAGTCTTGCCACTTTTCGGGTTTGCGGCATGGAGTGTCTGTGTGCGAGGTGGTGTACTGGGTGGAGTGGCGCTTGCTTGGAAAATTTGAGCGCAAGGTGGTTTGTTGTATGTCGCGTGAGTCGAAAGAAGATTTCATCTCTCGAGTTGCCAAAAGTGGCGCACTTCTTCCGATAGGGTATAAAAGTTTTCCCGAAAACCCCACGCGATCCGACTGGTGGGCATTTATTGGAGGGCTTTCGATAGCTGGTGGTTCCGCTCAGGACGCTGAAAGCGCCATGTGGTCAGGGCTTGTTGAAGGAAGCCTGCTGGCCCCTCTGGGGCCTTGGGGAACTCTGATCGGTATGCACAGCAGCGTTCCACCAAGTTCATAGCCATGGCTCTGATTTATCTGAAGCCGCGGGGCCGTCCAGCGCTCAAGCCGGGTTGGGCGGCCCCGCGCCTCAAGTGCAGTATTCATGTGGGACGCTGACTGATAGAATGCATGGAAAGAATTTTCAGAAAGTGAAGTCAAAATGATTCCATATCCAGAGGATCCCACGGAGAAGCAGCTCCGCCGAATGGCGATCGCCAAGTCCGGATCGATTTTTGGTCTGATCTTGTATGGAATCTGGAGGGGGTTCAACCAGGGCTATACTTTTGCAATATACTATTGCATTGTCGTTCTTGTTCTTTTCTTCGCGTTCGCCTTTCCTGTGATCCTGAAATGGAGAAAGAAGAGAAAGGAGTCGGTGAACGGGGGTGAGTGACGGGAGGTTGGCGGGGCTGTATTTCTCTTATTTTTGAAGTTGGGGTGCGACTTGGTGTTTTTGTGTCCATTCTATTTCTGGCAACCGTTCTCGGTGTGATTCAGGTGGCTGATGGTCGGCCTCGGGGTCGGCGGTTTCCTGTCGCGGCACTAGTCCTGACATGCCTCTGGTGGTCGAGTGGGAAATCTTGGCCGTCTTTTGTGTTGGGGGCTGCTAGAAGACTCACTCGAACACCGGCCTCCCCACTGCAGACCTCAAATGGATGGGTATATGAGACAAGAGCGATCAAGTTTCGGTCGTATGATGATCGTGCTCGCTACCAGTCCGTTTCTCACGCCGAAAGCTACTGGTGGGCGCCTGACCGAGAAGTCCTCTATCAAAGACGTGCGAAACATGGCTATCATCCCCTTGATGGCCGTGCCCCCGCTCGCCGCGCTTGGACTGATGTCTGTCTACTGGAGGGATGGCATCGCAGGCGGAGCTCTGAGTGTCATCCTTATTGTATTCTGCGTTCTCTTGATGTCCGCTCCGAAGTGGTATCTCCTTTTTGAGATGAAGAGAAGTAGGAGATGATGACTGGGGCTTGGAGGGTTCCTGCTTTCAGGATCGGCATGGCGAATCCTGGGTGGTCGCCCAAGGGGGCGCATGCCTCGTCCTCATGAGAAAGTCGAGACAAAGGTCACTGGCTAAAGCCAGAGACGCGAACGGAGGGAAGCGTGTCTCATCGGTCATCACCTGATCTCATCGAACGGTTGGCCAAGGCCAGGTTTCTCCTTCCAATGGGGTACAAGGAGTTCCCGGACAGCCCCACCAGTCACGACTGGCGAACTCTCATCACCGGTCTGGGCTTGGTTCCGTTGATGATGCTTGCGGTGGCTGTGTGGACCGGGCTGTCCGGCCAGGAGGGCCCGGCGTTCGGATTCACCGTTATGGCTACTGTCTTCTCTGTCCTTTGGATACTTCCAAAAGTCATTCTCTGGTTGCGTATGCGCAACCGCGGGCAAGGAAACTAAATTGCCAAGTAGATGAAAAACCTGACCTCCGCTCTGGTGCAAGCCTGGATGTGCCTTCAGGGGTGCCAGGGGAAGTGGTTGTGCGACTTTCTAGCGCAATTTTTCCTGTCTTTCTTTTGGGTGCTGGATTGGCTGCCTTGGTTGGGTGATGACTTTGTGGTGCGCTCTGGTTTTCGGCGTATTGGGATTTTCTGTATTCGAGTTCTCGTGTCTTCATTAAGGAATGCAATGAGGAAAGTTCTTCCTTCTGCTGTAGCGGTCTCCACCGCGGCCGCTGGTGCCGCACTGATCCTCCCCTTGGCCGTCAGCGTCGCGCATGCTGGAACCACCCTCCCCAATGATGTGGACGGGGATGGTTACGCGGACCTGCTCGCCGGTGCCCCCGAAGGAGTGGGCGGCAACGGTGTACGCGGTGGCTACGTCGCGGTGGTTCCCGGTGGGTCGGGCGGTGTGGACACCGGTGCGGGTTCCCAGGTCGACCAGGCCTCGGCTGGTGTTCCCGGCACCCCGGAAGCGGGGGACCGGTTCGGGCAGGTACTGCGCTCGGCCGACATGGACGGCGACGGCTACGCCGACCTGATCGTGGCCGCCCCGGACGAGGACGTCGAGGAGCACACCGACGCCGGCCTGGTTCAGGTCGTCTTTGGCTCCGCGGACGGGCTGTCCGAGACCGCGATCGGTTTGCACTCGCCCCGTCAGGAGCGGGGCGACACCGGCTTCGGCCACGCTCTGGCGGTCGGTGACCTCGACGGCGACGGTTACGCCGACGTGGTCATCAGCGCCCGGGACCACGTCGTGGTCCTGTCGGGCCGCGCCGACCTGAGCGAGGCCGACGACCCTTCGGTGAGCGCGTTCTTGGCCGCCCCCAGCCCCGGCGACACCGTCCAGGCGCTGGAAGTCGCCGACATCGACGGTGACGGACATCTGGACCTGGTGGTCTCCAGCTCCCGCCAGGGCGAGGACGGGGCCGGGGACGTGTCGGTGTTCTCCGGTTCGGCCGATGGCCTGACCACCCGACCGCTCAACGAACCCCTCACCCTGGAGGACTCCACCGCAGTGATCGCGTCCGGAGACGTCAACGCGGACGGCTACGCCGACGTGGTGGCCGTCCCCGGTAACGGTCATACCACCCAGGTCCTGGCGGGCTCGGCCGCGGGCCTGACCGAACAGGGCGCCGAACTGGACGAGGAGTGGGGATCGGACTCGGTCGCGGTGGGAGACATCGACAACGACGGCTACGCCGACATCGTGTTGGGCGATGTCACCGTGCAGGCCTCCGATGGCGGGGCCGATGCGGGCGGGGTGGACATGCTCTACGGCGGCCCGGACTGGTTGGACGGACGTGAGCAGTCCCTGACCCAGGACTCCCCGGACGTGGCGGGGGTCTCCGAGGCCGGGGACGAGATGGGTGCGGAGGTGACGTTGATCGACGTCAACGGTGACGGGTACCGGGACCTGGTGGCGGGGGTGCCGGGCGAGAACGACGGCAACGGCGCCGTCACCCTGCTCTACGCCACCGCCGACGGCCTGACCGGGCAGGGCTCGCTGACCTTCGGCGGGGCCACCCTGGGCCTGGACGGGACCGAGGCTGAGTTCGGTCGGGGGCTGTCCCGGTAGGTGTCCATCGTCGATGTGCGGTGGGCTGTGGTCCCGGCATGGCCCAGCCCACCGCGCTGGTCGTGGTGGGCCGGGGGCACGCGAACACGTCCCCGCCCAGGGTCACCAAGGTTACGGGACGACAAAGTGCTCCGCGAGGTGGGCCTCCACCTGTACTGGACCCTGCACTGCGGAGCACACGGGGAGCATTTCAGGGCCCGAAACACGACGAGGACCTCCTTCGAGGTCCTCGCGCACCCCGTCTGACCTGGGGTTTTGTGGCGCACCCGGCAGGATTCGAACCTGCGACCATCGGATTAGAAGTTCGCTGGTTACGTGCCGTGGTGTGTTGCTACTTACCGTTTTATGCCACCCCACCCGATCCGCCATGCCGTCTGAGACCGTGCGATGCCGCCTGCTGTCGTGTCAGTACGGAACTGAAGAGCGCAAACGGAGCACGAAGGGCCGGCTAGCGGCGTCCGATGGCACCTCGCGAGGTCCTCGCCGGCCGCTCATTCGTGGGGACCATATCGAGTGCCGTCCCGACGTAGCTCTTGCGCCCGGGCCCCTGCGTCTTCGCTCCGGTCACGGCTGTGCGCGGGGAAGTGTCTTCGCGGTATCGCACAGTTGGTGAACATGGTGACCCAACCCGTGCTCCACCGCGTGCGCGACTACTACTGGGACTGCATCCTGTGCGAGGACTGCGAAGGCTACGACCACCTCGCCGGTGACGGCCCCTTCTTCGCCGCGGACGACCAAGTCACCGTTCAGGTGGTCGACAGCCGCATGGTGGACTCCCAGGACGCCGCTGTCGAGCTGAACGTGTACGTCCATGCTGCTCCCGTGCCCTCGTCCGACCACGCGTCCGTGATCGTCCTGCCTTCAGGGGTTCTTGTGCTCGGCGACGCCGACCGTTTCGACGAGGTGTTCCTTCGTCCCGGGCGTTGGCTACTGCAGGTCGATCTGGACCCCCGCCGGTCGGACGAAGCCCGATGGGTGAATATTCACCTGTCTCCTGCGGACTCCCGTTAGATGCCTACTTCGGCTCAGACTCCAGTGGGGGCAGGATCGCCTCCCAACACGTGGTACACCAAGATCGCCACCGAACCTGGTGCGGGGAACTCTCTCATCCTGCCCCTCCGCCTTGTAAGGGATCGGTAGTCGCTCCTGCCCCAGGCGCTCGTGGTTGGCCGAAAGCGGTCATGGATTCCTTCGGAGATCCAGGTCGCGAGCTGTCACAGCCAGGGAAGACGCATCGCGTCTGGTACGGGGAGGTAACTTTTAGCAATAAAAGGAACGCTTGCGACACACGGTTCACGGAAGCCGTATCGCCTCAGAGGAAGGTCACGTTTCACATGAGCGGCGGAACCGGTGCGAATCCGAACGAGGCGCGCCAGGGAGGTCAGGACGCCGAGGCTCTGGCCACGGCGATGGCCGGGCTGGCCGACGCGTTCGACCTGACAGTCGATGATGCGATCCGGGTGGCGGGGGAGGAGGACGTCGAGGCCGGGTGGCGTTCCTTCCGCGAGCGCCACCTTCAGGGGTTCGTGGACGTGCAGGGGCACGGGTTGCAGTTGGCCGACAACATCCAGGCGGGAGCGAGCGAGGTCGCTCTCAACGACCTGGAGAGCTCCGAGGATCTGTCCAGCGCCGCGCAGGACGTGCCGCCCGGTCTGGGCAACGTCAACTTCTACTGAGACCCAGCCCGTTCCCCGTATCCGCTTCCCCGATGAGGAACCCCCGTGGCTTCTTTCGACCTCTCCCTCACCCTGCGCACCACTGATGCGATCCCCGCACTGATCCGAGCCCGCACCACCGACTTCGAGGAGCTGGACGCCCGGGTCCTAGGTGATTCCGAGAACCTGCAGGCCAGCCTGGACGGCGCGGCCGGGCAGTTCACGAGCATTCTGGCGTGGGACATCAGCACTTTGGCCGCCGAGGACCAGCAATTGTGGGTGGACGCCGCCGTGGCGCTGACCTACGCCGCTGATGTCAGTGACATGTGGGCCGACTACGTGGAGGAGTTTCGCGACGGTCGCGAGGAACTGCTGGAGGAGTGGCACTCGGCAGTCACTGACCGTGAAGGTCGGGTTCCGGGAGAGTACGCCTCCAGCCACATCACACTGACCTTCCCCGAACGCAAAGGGTTCTGGAGCGACGAGAACACGTGCAGGGACCTGTACGACGAACTGGTCGAGAAGCGCACCAGCATCCAGGGGCGATTCGACACCCTGTGGACCACCTACCAGGAGCACGTCGAGGAGATCGGCGACATGCTGGAGGAGGGCGCCACCAAGGTCAACGTCCAGAAACTCATCGACGGCGGGCATGCTAACTGGGCGTACTACAACCTCGACCCGAACCACTACACGATGCTGGTTGATGGTCGGGAGTTGACCGAGGAGAACGCCCAGGAGTGGGCGGGCGAGTTGTCGGAATACTGGTCCGGGGACAAACCCATCGATGACCGGTACCACGAACTCATGATCATGCTGGGCATGATCACCACCAACGCGATGCAAGCCCAACAGGGGGGCACAGGGTATCGCGAAGAGGAGATGGACTTCCTCAAAACGTTCTACGCGGAACTGGAAGAGGGAAATCACAACGGGGTCATCGGGATCCCCGATCAGATGGAGCTGGGACAATTTTCCCAGGACAACCGTGAACATGCCCTCGGGATCCTGGGAGACGGGCTTCTGGCGCTGTCCGATCACCGGCTCGGAGGAGGGTACTACGACCTTCCCGAAAGCGTGCAATTCGCGGCGGAAGAAGGATTCCTCATGGCCTCCGGAGGCGGCGCCTCCGGATACGGAACGAACAGCCTTGCCGAACTGCTCCGATACACCAGCGACGATATGGAGGCCGGATACGGGCTGTCCAACACACTGACGATGTCGATGGGCATGTTCGCGGCATCCGACGCGGTCGAGGGCATGAACCACTCAGAGGATGACATCACCGCCCTCCTCGACGTGTCCACTCGGAACAGAGACGCCAACCACGACCTGCTCACGGGCGAATACGTACATCCTTTGTTCGCCGACACGGAGAAGGTGGACGGGGAGACGACCTACCCGACCCTGGAAGCGAACGGGTTCGATACGCCTCAGGGCATGATCGACCACGTGCTCGAGGGGTTGTTCACCTACGACTGGAACGACGATGGCGAATCGGCGAGCGGGCTCTTCGACTGGATCGCCGAGGACACGATGAACGGCACCCCGGAAGAGCAGGAGCGAGCTGGACATGCTGCGGCGGGGTTCATCGAGACGGTCACGCGCCCGGAACTCTTCGCGGCCTTCACTGGTGTGGAGAATACCGACGGTGGAGCAGACATCCCCATGGGGGAGGTGAACCCCGACGTCGCGCTGAGCATGGCAGAGGTGTTCCACGCCTACGTGGACGATTTCGGTGTGGGCACTCAGGAGTCCGAAGGCGCCCAATTCCACACCGATGCCAGTCCGAACCAGTTCGCTTTCGCTCCGGACGGGAATGTCCTCCTGGTCGGTGACATGAACCGGGTCAGGTTCATGGAACTGGTCATGGGCGACACCGAGGCGGCGTCCAACATGTACGCCTCCATCGAGGGCAGGAACGCCATCGTCCTCAACGACGCTCTGGAGAACGGGGAGTTCTCCGAGGAGACCGTTCGCTCCGGAGGTCGGCTCACGAACCTCTTCGAGTCCGCTTTCGACAACTATGCCACGGGGAGATACGGGCTCGGAGAGGAAGCTTACCAGCAGGAGATCGACATCAAGAAGAGAGGATGGGGTGTCGTGATCGGTTCCGTGGCCGGCCCCATTCCTTACGCCGGCGGTCTGGTCGGTGATGGCGGAAAAGAGATCGCCAACCACCTGATCGAAAGCAACGCCGATATATATTCCAGCCTCTCCGATGTCGAGGGGGAAGTGTCCGGGGAAGACATCCCTCAATACAGCAGAGATGTGCTTCATCTCGACATTCAACTTCAGCTCGTGAACGATATGGTCGAGCGTGGTGAGATCGACCCGTCGAGTCTCCCTGAGGAAATTCTCAGGGAGGACGGTTCTGTGGCCCGATCCTACGAGGAGGTGGACGCCCGTGGGAGCAGCCCCTCTTCCTTCAACGAGCTCGTGGCCGACGAGGTTCTCGATGGGGACAGTGAGAAGCTGGCCAGGGAATACGCCGAGCAGTTCGATGATGGAAACAGCTCGTTCGCAGGAGGGAACCTTCGGGCGGACGACACCACTGAGTACGACACTCACATCAACCCCGAACGTCGAAACTGACATGGCATGTCGGAGCCCGAGGATGAATCCGTAGAACCATGAAGACTGTCCGTAGATCCCTGCTCGTGTCGGGAGGCCTGATCGGCCTCCTGCCCCTGCTCCTCCATCTGGTCCTCACATGGGTCGGAACGCCTCATGTGTCGGCTCCGTCGTATGTGCTCTACGGGCCCTTGGCCGCCACGGTGCTGTTCGTGGTCGCCTGGCTCCGGGACGTGCGATCGAAAGCCGATGAGGCCTCGACGATGAGATCCGTCCTGCTCTGGACGACCCTGGGGACCGCGGTCCTGGTCGTGGCCGTCGCACTCTCCCACATGAGCGGCTACGCGGAGGTCGAACTCTTCCCCGGAGAGCGGTACCGGCTCATGCCGACCGTGGTGGCCACCGTCGCGGTGGGCGGGCTCCAGGTGCTTCTCGCGGCGGCCGCGATCCTGCTCGACCGCAGGGAACACGCCGTTCCCGGTGGGACGGTGGCGGTGTCCGTGGCGGTGGTGGTGGCACTAGTGGTTCCCGCCGGAGCGGGCGTAGTGGCCGAGAGGGCGCTCCGGCCCCCGCATCTGGGAGTGGAGCATCTGGTCGCAGGCACTGAGCCCGCGCCCCGGGAGGTTCCCGCCGGGGTCGAGGGGGTGCCGCGTGTCCTGGATCTTCCTCTCGGTGCGGTCTGGGAGGTGGAGGCCATCGCCCCGGGTGTGTTGTTCGAGCTCAGCGACGGGGTGATGGTGGTGGACCCCGTCACCGGTGACGAGCTGTGGCGGTACCGTTCGCCCGGATCGGACACCCGGACCCTGGTCGCCGCGGACGGGGGCTCGCTTGTCGTGGAGGAGTACCCTGCCCCGACCGATGACGATCCCGATCCCACGACGGTGCGGGTCACCCTGGACGCGACGAGCGGCCGGATCCTGCACCGTTCGGAGGATAACCAGAGGCTCTTGGCCGACGAGGTCTCCCCGGTGGCACACGACTCCCAGAACGCGAAACCCCTGGAGGGCGAGAGCGTCGTCGTGCGGACGCAGGCGCAGGTTCCGCTGGAGGTGTACGGGGCGTCCTCGGGCGCCCTGCTGTGGAAGTTCCAGGAAACCCCGGACTGTGTCCCAGACGGAGAGGATTCTGTTCTCGACCTCGAGGTCACCCAAGAGTTGGTCCTCGCGGCGCTCCTCTGCCGGGACAAGGCCGTTCCGATGGTGCACGCCTTCGACGCGGTTACCGGTGACCTGGTGTGGACGCACGAGGCCGGGAATGCGGACGGCCTCGCAGGCAGCGCACTCACGGTCTCCTCCGACGGCTCGTTGCTCTACCGCTACGACGTCCATTCCGACGCGTACTCCACCGTCGACACCCGCAACGGTGAGGAACTCGCCTCCGGAATGTGGCAGGACCCCCGTCCAAGCGGGGAACAGATGGAGGAGGACCTCTGGGAGAACGTAACCGGGGCCGGAGTGCTTCTGGGGTCGGATCCGACCTTGACCCTCACCGACAGCTATGGAGTACCCGAGCACACGCTGGAGCTTCCCGCGACGGACGGGCAGCGAAGGCTCGCCGTCACGGACGAGGAACTCTACGCGGTCCGATGGCCGGGCAGTGGTGACCGGGAGGTGGAACTGACGATCCACCCTTGGGACGGCGCGGCTTCCCACACGGTCGAGAACGTCCTGGGCCGGGAGCTGTCCGAGGAGGAGGGGGCCGGGGTCCGTGTGGTTCCGGGGGGCGTCATCGTGTACGCGGTCGACTCTGGCAGGATCACCGCCGCAGTGGCGGTGACCTGAGTCCCGGCGTGCATCTGTACCACCTCTCATCACCGGGTAATCCTCAGACCTGCTGGGGGGTGGCCCGATCGGTTCCGCTCCACACCGGCTGCTCCTTACCTCCTCTCGGGGAAGAACTGGTGTCAGGGGTGTTGGTCATGCCTGGATCGGGTTCGGTGTACAAGCGGTGCGGGTGCCGCGGCACCAAGGGGGCGAAAGCTTGGGAGGGTCGGTGTCCTGGGCTGTCGCGGCGGGGGCATGGGAGCTGGTACTTCTCGGTGGACCTGGAGTGCGCTCCGGGCGGGAGGCACTGGGTGCGTCTGGCGGGTTCGCCTTCCGTCACTCCTGTGAACCGGGTAGCTGTCGAAGGTGATCTTTGGAAGCCTGCGGGGTTCTCCCGGCTCGTAGGGGTCAGTGGACTTCGTTCTTCATCAGGATGCGGAAGTGGTGCGCTCCGAATTGGGGAAGCTCGGTTGTGGACAAGCCGCGAGGCGAGCTGATCGCCGATTACCGTGGCCGTATGAGCGATGGAATCCGATGGATCGGCGAACACAGCAGCCAGCGCCCGAACACGCGCGTCCCGGGGATGCTCGGCGGTATATCCCTCACCGCAGCCCGTGACATCGATGCAGAAGACTTTCTCACCTTGCTCGGTGCGGAGCCCCTACAACTCGATGAAGGTTATCTGTTCAAGGACCGGAGATCAGTGACTCTTCCTGACGGGGTGGACTCCAGGAGCGTCAAATATGCCATGTACGGCTCGTGCAAGGATTGGGTGTACGTGCTGGAGGACTGGGGCATGGCGACCTGGCACCTGCACCGTTACGGCGGCCCACTGACGCCCGTGCTTGCCGGGGTGGAAACTGTCTGCCTGAGCATTAACAGTCATGACCCACCCCCCCGCATTGCTCTCACCACTCCCGAAGGCCGCATCGTTGGCGCAGAGTTCGGGGAAGACACGGGCTGCGGATCAATGCTGGATGACGCACTGCAAGCGGCCGGGGCGGTCTTCCCGTCCGTGCGAGACATGCCAAGAGACGAGGTTGAACTGTACTGGGAGTGGCATATCGAAGAGCTCCCGGCGGCGGTGTTTTCTGCGGTGGAGTCCTACTGCGGACTATCCATCGACCGGGCCGCGGTCGAAGCCGGCGACCTTCCCGTGGCCGTTCTCTTCCCGCTGACCTGACCCTTGCAAGTGGCATGTACCGGGTCTTGTGGGGCCGTGTTTTCGGATCCTGTGGCACGTGTCGGGATCGCCTCCCGTCACCCGGACCGTGACTTGGACTTCGGGCGGGACCTATGGCTTGTGCGTCACCGAGTTGGGAGTCCACTCGTCGTCCAGGATCGAGTGGACGATGGAGTCGCGCCAGGCGTCCCGGGTCCACAGGTGCCGCCGGATCCGTCCCTCCTCTACCATCCCGGCCCGGAGCATGACGTGCTCGGAGGCCCGGTTCTCCGGAGAGCGGGCACCCCATATCCGCTTGAGCCCCAACTCGTCGAAGCCGAACCGGAGCAGGAGCTGGACGAGTTCACTACCGAACCCCTGCCCCCACAGGTCCGGACGCAGGGCGAACCCGATCTGCGCGCTGTGCGGGCGCTCGTCCACGGCCAGGCGCGCGGCGCCGACAAGCTCCTCCTGCCGCGCGACAGCGAGCATGTAGACGCCCCTGCCCTCCTGCTCGGAATCGGTCATCGCTGCCTCCACGATGGCCGCGCACTGCTGTCTGGTGCGCGGTGTGAAGGACAGGTGCCGCACCGCCTCCGCGTCTCCGTAGACCCGGAGCAGGTCGTCGATGTCGGTGAGGCGCAGTTCCCGAAGGCTGAGCCTGGCGCTGGAGAGTTCGACTGGGTGCATGTCCGGCAGGCTAGCGCCCCGAGGTCAGCGCCGAGGCGGGAGTGCGGCTGTAGGCCTCGATCTCCTGGCGGAGTCGAGCTACGGCCTTGCTTCTGGTGTAGTCCGGGCCGCGTAGGGCGCCGTGTACGCGCATGACGCTGTTCACCACGCCGGACACCCGCTTCGTGGCGGGTAGGCCCAGGACCGGTTCAAGGGCCTGCGCGGCACCCTCGATCTCTCCCAGGGAGACCCGGGCATAGCCGAGGTCGGCGCGTGCCCCGGCCTCGTCCTGGTAGGCCCAGTCGTCCGACCCTTCCGCGGCGGCGGTCTCGTAGAGACCCATGGCCTCCTGCGCGACCTGCTGGGCCTGTTCCTCACGCCCAGGAATCCAGATCTGCGTCTCGGCTCCGTAGTAGAGCTGGCGGCAGTGCGCGAAGCGCATCAGACCGCCGAGCTCGTCCAGGTCGTCGCCGCGCAGTCCTTCGCGCAGGGCCGTGGCCGCCTGGAGGTCGTCGAGCGCGCGTTCCGCGCTGCCCAGCGAGGCCCACGTGCGGGCGCTTTGGGACATCAGCCAGATGGCGGCCGTGCCGGTGCGCTCGGTGGCCAGATCGCGAGCCAGTTCTGCGTACCGGGCGGCTTCGGTAGGCCACCCCGCCCAGTAGGCCATCAGGCTCTGCTGGGCGCGCACCCGGACACGCAGTCCGTCGTCCTCACCATTGTCCTTCGCTAACTGATAGCCACTCTTGCCGACCATATCCAACAGTGTTACGTACCTTGTTTAGTCAGTCCTCGTGCTGAGCGCGCTCAGGGAACGTGTCGGCCACCGGTGAGGCCGAGTTGGTAGGAGGTATCCGTCGCAGGGCGACGAAGGCCAGGACGCTGAGCATCGTAGTCACTACGGCGCACACCCACGCCGCCGCGGCGATGCCGGTGGTGAAGGCCGGTGCCGCCGTGTCGATCAACTGCCGCCCGAGTTCAGAGTTCAGGTTCTCGGCGATGGAGTAGGATCCGGCGAGCGAATCGGCTGAGGTGCTCACCGCCTCGGCCGACAGCCCGCCCGGTGCTCCGTGCACCAACTCAGACCTGTAGACGGCGGTGCCCATGCTGCCCAGAGCGGCGATGCCCAGTGCGAACCCGATCTCCATACTCGTCTCGGACATCGACGACGCCGATCCAGCCTTCTCCGGTGGAGCTGACCCCACCACCAGGTCGGTGGCCAGAACCGTCAACGGTCCCGTGCCGATGTAGAAGAGCGTGAAACCCGTCATCGCCAGCACAGGATCGACGTAGGGCACCTGTGCCAGCAGGACACAACCCAGGGCAGACAGAGCCATGCTCCCTCCCAGCACGTGTCCCGGCCGGATACGGCGGGCCAGCACCGGCGCCAGGAGGGAGGCGGCAACGGTCCCCAGAGCCGAGGGCAGCAGCCACAGCCCCGCCTGGAAAGGGGAAAGATCCCGGACCAGTTGCAGGTACTGGGAGACCAGCAGATACAGGCCACCCAGGGCGGCCAGCCCCAGCAGCAACACCACGAGCGCGGAACGGAAAGCCCGGTCGGAGAACAACGCCAGATCCAGCAGGGGATCGGCCAGGCGCCGCTGCCTGCGAACGAACAGGACCCCGAAGGCGAGGCTGGCGGCCAGAACGGCCAGGTACTGCGGACGCACTCCGTAGGCGGCCATCTCCTTCAGGCCGTAGACGAACGCCAGGATCGCGACCAAGGACAGGAACACACTGGTCAGATCCAGCCGACCTGCCTGTGGGTCGCGGTACTCGGGCAAGAGCAGTGGGGCGCACACCAGCAGCAGCGCCATCACTGGCACCCCCAGTAGGAAGACCGATCCCCACCAGAAGTACTCCAGGAGGAGTCCTCCGACGAGCGGTCCGGCTGCCGCTCCCACGGAGAAGCAGGTGGCCCAGATACCGATGGCCATGCCCCGCTGTCGGACGTCGTGGAACATGTTGCTGATCAAGGCCAGGGTCGAGGGCATCAAGGTGGCTCCCGCGATACCGAGTGCCGCACGGGCGGCGATCAGCATCGCGGGGGTCGCCGCGTAGGCCGCGACGACGGAGGCCACGCCGAAGGAGGCTGCACCCAGCACCAGGAGTCTGCGCCGCCCGATCCTGTCACCGAGCGTTCCCATGGTGACCAGGAACGCGGCGATCATGAAGCCGTAGACGTCGATGATCCACAGCTGTTGTGTACTGCTGGGATCAAGATCGGCGCTCAAGTGTGGGAGCGCCAGGTTGAGGACGGTGATGTCGAGTGTGAGCAGTGTGGTGGGAAGTGCCAGGACGGCCAGTCCCATTCATTCCCTGGCACTGGCGCGTGTCTGGGGGCCACCGGAGGCCTTCGCGGAGTCGGGCGACGCGGTCATGTGTTTCCTTGTTGCCGTGCAATCGGATGGGGCCGCAGTGTGTACGGCCCCGTGGGTTCAGTTGTCCCAGGCGCCTGAGGTCTCGGCGTCTCGGACGAAGTCGGTGAAATCGCGGGGCCCGCGTCCCAGGGCCCGCCGCACCCCGTCGGAGAGGTGGCTGTCCAACCCGAGCCGGATGGGCGACAGCGTCCGTTCGAAGGAACGCGCGTCCTCCTCCGCATAGCCCTGCCGGATGAGTTCGGCCACGAACTCCTCCGGGGGCAGCGGGACGTAGCGCACGTCGCGCCCGGTGCCCCCGGAGATCTCCGAGGCGACCTCGCCCATGGTCAGCGAGCGCGGACCGGACAGTTCGTAGACCTGACCGGAGTGGTCGGCGCCGGTCAGGGCCGCGGCCACCACGGCCGCGATGTCCTCGGCGTCGACGAAGCTCGCGGGCACATCGGCCGCGGACAACCGGAGTTCCCCGCTGAGCACGTCCCCGCGAAGGAAACCCTCGCTGAAGTTCTGGGCGAACCAGCCAGGGCGCACGATCGTCCACTCCACGCCGCTCGCGCGCACCGCCTCCTCCCCAGCGAGGTGGTGGGCCACCGCGTCGTTGCCCTCACCGCCGTAGTCGGGAACGTCGACGCCCCGTCCGGAGAGCAGAACGATACGGCGCACGCCCGCCTCCACCGCCGACCGGACGAATACCGGTGTGAGGGGCTCGGGGTCGAAGGGCACCAGGTACACGGCATCGACACCCTTCAAAGCAGGCCCCCAGGAACTCTGGTCGAGCCAGTCGAAGTACTGCTCGGACGATCGGGAAGCGGCACGTACGGTGAAACCCTGTTCACGCAGGATCCGAACGACCCGCCGCCCTGTGGTACCCCGACCCGCTGTGACCAGGAATGTGCTCTGGGTTGTCATCTCTGCCATACCTCGAGTCAATCCTGTTCTTGTGAGACGCTCCATAGCTGAGAAGCTCACTTGCCTGTCTGTACGTCTACATTGGGGGCATGGACGCTCTTGCGGATCTGTTGGACGGGGTCAGGGCGCGCGGATCCCTGTTCAGCCAGACGGTCCTACGCCCTCCCTGGGCCCTGCGGTTCGCCAACCCGACCCTGCTGACCGTGGCCACCATGGTCAGAGGACACGGCTGGGTCATCACGGACGAGGGAGCCCCCCTCCCCCTAAAGGCTGGGGACATCGCTATCGTGCGCGGCCACGGAGCCCACAGCGTGGCCGACCACCCCGACACCCCCGCGCAGTACGTGGTCCAGGGCGCCGACCTGTGCACCACGCCCGACGGGACACCGCTCCTGGACGAACTGACTCTGGGACCGCGCCTGTGCGGTGACAGTCCGGACGGCCCCGACCTGCTGCTCAGCGGCTCCTACGAACTCGGAGGAGAGATCAGCCAACGACTCCTGTCTGCGCTGCCCCGCGCCTTCGTGGTCTCTAACGCCGAGTACCGGTGTCCGGCCATGGACCTGGTGGCGCAGGAGAGCACCAAGGAGCAACCGGGTCAGCAGGTCGTCCTCGACCGCCTCCTCGACCTCGTGCTCATCTCCACGCTCCGGTACTGGTTCGACCGCCCCGACACGCGGACTCCCAGCTGGTACTCGGCGATGGCCGACCCGGTGGTGGGCCGTGCGCTGCGCCTCATGCACGAAGCACCCGCCCGACCGTGGACGATCGCGTCCCTGGCACAGGGATGCGGGGTCTCCCGAGCCTCACTGGCGCGTCGCTTCACCGCGCTCGTCGGAGAGCCGCCGATGACCTACCTCACCGAGTGGCGCATCACCCGGGCTGCCGAACATCTGCGCAACGGCAGGGCGACTGTCGAGGCGATCGCCCAGCGCGTCGGCTACGCCAACGCCTTCGCGCTGAGCGTCGCCTTCAAACGCCTGCGGGGCGTGACTCCGACCGAGTACCGCAAGGCATTGAAGGACAGTCCCGGGCGCGGGCAACTGTCCTAATCCCTGCCAACCCCAACCTGACACTCGCACGTCTCGCGCCGGGCGTGTTGGAGGCTGTGGTGTGTGCCGGGATCGCTTCCCGTCACTCGGCTGAGCGGTGGGTGCGTCGAGTCATGACCGGCTCGTCATGGAAGCTATGACTGGCTGGTCATGGCCTTCTGCGTGTGGCCTGGCCACAGTAGGCGCATGGATGGACTCGAAGAAAAACCCCGCGCCCTGACGCGGCTCAGCTCGGGCGGGTGCGCCGATGGCGGCTGACCTTCTGACCCAACGGCTGGACGCTGGCCACTGGGGTTTCAAAGCCGCCCGGCTGAGCGAGGTCGCCCAACTCGGGCTTCCGGTGCCGCCCACGCTGTGCCTCCGAGCCGAGGACCTGTCGCGAGCGACGGCCGAGGCGGTGAACGCGACCAGGACCTGGCTCCGCCTGTACCGGCCCCGCCGTGTGGTGCTCCGGACCAGCGCTCACGAGGACCTGGCGGAAAGCGCGCAGGCGGGCCGCACCGTCTCCCTGCTGAACTGCCCTCCCGACGCTTCGGCGCTGTTGCGCACCATCGACCAGGACCTCCTCAACTCCGAGAACCTCGGCGGTGGCGACGGGGCCTGCGTCATGGTGCAGGAGCAGGTCGAGGCATCCCTCTACGGCGTGGCCTTCTACGAGGATGACCATCTGACAGTGGAGGCCGCCCGTCATGCCGACGGCATCACTGCCGGCCGTCCGCCTCAAGCACGTGCCCGGGTGGAGGGGAACCGCTGTCACATCACGACCCATGAGCTGCCCATTCCGGGGATGCTGTTGACCCGTCGTCTGCTCCAGACCTGTCGTCTCCTGCACGAGCACTTCGGCTTCGGAGTCGATGTGGAGTGGGCGTGGACCGGCGCGTCGGTTGTCGTGCTCCAGGTCCGTCCGATCACCAGGAGCCTCCTGGAGCGCGCCGCATGAGCGCGATGAGCAAGCTCGACACCATGACAGTCCTGCGCAACCACGGGCTGCTGCGCATGCCTGTCCAGGTCTACCGCCGCCCGAGACGGGTGACGGCCCGGATGATCCGTAGCGGATTGGGTACCGGCGAGGCCCTCGTCGTCCGGACCGGATCCGAGACCGAGGAGCGGAACCTGCCGCGTCTGGTCGGCGCGGACGCCGAGGCCGTAGCGGTGTGGATCAACGAACTGCCGCCGTCGTTGTCCGCGTTGGTTCAGCCCTACGACCAGGTGCTGTTCTCCATTGAGCTGGCCGTCTACGACGGCCTGGAGATAGCCGAGATCATCCCCGGTATCTGGGAGCTGGACAACCAGCTCACCCCGGTCGTGGTCGGTGTCCAAGGTGATCGAGTCGGCCTCACGGCCCTCAACGTCGGAACCGCTCAGACGGCGAGGTTCCACGACCTGGCCCGTGGCCACTACGAGAGCCCCGCCCAGGTGAACGACTGGCAGGTCGCCACGGTCGTGGAGTGGATCCGCGGCCGTCGCCGCGACCTGGCCGCTCTGCGCCGGGATCTCGGCCACTCCTTCGGGCTCAAGCTGCACTACTCCACCCGCTTCGGACTCTCCCCGCAGAACCTGCGGAGCACGGTGCCCCACTGCGAGACCTGGACGGGGAAGCACAACTCACCACGCCCCGCGGTCGCGGTCCTGGCCTCCACGGACGAACCGATTCCCAGCGGTCCGCTGCTGCTCGACGTGTCCCTCGCACGTGAGCAGCACGCCCAGCTCACCCGCTTCCTTGACCGCCTGCGGGAGGCGGGGACCAGAGAGGTCTACCTGCGTTCCGGCCTGCTCTCCCACCTGGCCATCAACCTCCGCGAGGTCGGAATCACCGTGAGGAGCGCCCATGGGTGAGTTCTGGGTGGTCGAAGGTATCGACGGAGCGGGCAAGAGCCACCTCCTGTCCCGCCTCACCGACAGCACACGCGAAGCGGTCGTTCTCCGCAAGGACGCCCTCCCCACGTCAGGCAACCCCTGGGCGGACGAGCGTCTGTCAGCGATGCATCGCCTCACCTGGGGCTACGACCACGCCGAACCCGTGTGGCACTACCCGGCCCGTTACTGGCTGCACATCCTCGCCGCCTGGTACGAGCTGTTCCACCACGTCCACGTGGCACCCACGCTCTCCTGCGGCCGTTCCGTGGTGGTCGACGGCTGGTATTTCAAGCACCAGGCCCGGATGGCGCTCTCCGGCGACGAACGGCTGGAGGACCTGGCCGCGCGGGTGTTCTCGGCTCTTCCCCAGCCGGACCACGTTGTCAAGCTGTCCACTCCAGCGCACCTGGCCGCGGCCCGCCGCGAGGGAAACTCCAAGCCCTCCGAACACGGAGCCTTCGTCACCGGCGAGGCGACCACGTCCGTGCGGAGCTTCACCGACTACCAGTCCCGCACCGACCTCGCCCTGGACTCGCTCCTCGCCGCCCACCCTGCCTCCGTCCACACCGTGGACAGCGGCTCCGGTGCCGAGTACCTGCTGTCCCTTCTCCGCAAGAAGGCCGCATCATGAACACCACCGCGCCCGTGGCCGTTCCCACCGGTCACACGATGGGGGAGCGGTTGGCCGACTATGTTCTCCCCAAGGTCCCGGTCGACCTGCTCGCCGCCACGAACGGCCGGGCCTGGGTCTATCCCAACCGCTCCCTGTCCTTCCTCCTCGGCGGGGACAAACGCGAGGGGAAACGGTTCAACTGGCGCCGTCCCTACTTCACCGTCGCCGACCGGGTCCTGCACTGCGTGGTCCCGCCGGGCCGCGACTACGCCCACCACTACACCCAGCTCATCCGTGAGGCCTGCGCACTCACCGGGCTCCCCGCCGACGTCACTACGGAACCCCCGGCTCCCGGGCAGGGCCTGGAGTTCATGGATCACTGGCTTCCCGCGCACCTGCCCGCCAATGACCGGGTGATCCTCGGCTACGTCGAACCCCTCCTCCGCGACCGCAGCACCGACTGGACCTACCGGCCCGGGTTCGGCTGGCGCACCGCCCGCGTTGGTGATGCCACCGTCCTCCTCCTGGGCTGCGAGTTCAGCTTCTGGGGCGACCTCGCCGGAGACCTGGTCACCGCCCTGGCCGCACGCGGGCACACCGGGGGAGTGGTCTACGTCGGCAAACTCGGCGGGCTCCAGCCGGACATGGCCCCCAACACCCTCGTCGTCACCGGCACCACCACCCGCATCGAGGGCCGCCGCCTCACCTGGAACAGCGCCCTGGACCTCACCCAGGCTCCCGCCACCCTCCGCTCCGGCGTACGGCACGCCACCGTTCCCAGCGTGCTGGACGAAACCCGCACCTGGTTCGAGGCCAACAGGGCAGACTTCGACGTCGTGGACCCCGAGATCGGCCACATGGCCCGCGCCGCCACCACCGCCGGCGTTCCCTTCGACTACCTGCACATCGTCACCGACAACCTGTGCGGCACCTACGAACACGGCCTCTACGGCGAGCGCGCCGCACCCGTGGCCAACGGGCGCCGTCGCTGCCTGCACGACATTGAGACCATCCTGCACCGGAGCCTGGCATGACCATCACCGCACCCGTCACCGTCCTCGGCCTGGACTGGAGCGCGCCGGACACACCGCGCCTGCGCACCACCGACCCCGTCGCCCCTGACGGCAGCCAGCTCCTCCCCCTCCTGGGCGAGCACACCTTCCGTGTGGACGGCAACGAGCGCTACTGCGTCGGCTGGTTCGACCTCACCGGCTCCGAGGGCAGGCACGTGCGGTGCCGCACCGACGAGACCGTCACCAGAGGAAGGCAGTGCCGACGCTGCCAGTACAAGGAAGGCTTCGTCACCGCCCACCAGGCCCACCACAACCCGCACGCCCTGCCGGACAACATCCGCGACTACCTCCAGCAGCCGCACTGGCTCTACCTCGACGTCTTCGCCAAGGGGATGACCAAGGTCGGCACCGCCGCCGCATCCCGCCGACGCAGCCGTCTGGCCGAACAGGGCCCCGTCGCCGCCGTCTACATCGCACGCACCTGCGACGGCATCGCCGTGCGAACCCTGGAGGCCGCCGTCTCCCAGCGCCTCGGCCTGCCCCAGCAGGTACCGACCCGCCGCAAGGTCCTCGGCCTCCAGGACCGGGTGGACACCGCCGCGCTCACGATGCGGCTCACCGAACTCGCCGCCGAGGCCACCGCCTACCTGGCCACGATCACCGCGGACCAGCCGGGCACCGAGGTGTTCCCCGACCCGGAACCGTGGGTCCGCCCCGCGTGCGCCACAACCGTCTTCGACACCGCCCCGGTCCTGGCCTACCCCGCCGCCCTCACCGAGGGCACCCACCACCTGCGCCTCACAGGAGCCAGCGGCCCCGTCGCCCTGTTCACCACCGAACCCGGCACCGGCGCCGCCCGCTACTGCGCCGACCTCACCGCGCTCATCGGCCGCCGACTCGTCCCCACCACCCCCGAGGACGCGCCCACCAGCGCCCCGACCCTGTTCTGAACCCGCCCCTGCCTGTGAAAAGGAGATCCGTGGACGACACCCTGCGCGAGATCTGCACCTTCTGCTGCGAAGTCGAAGGCGGCGACGACTCCAACCTCTTCTACGACCTGGGCCTGGCACGCGCCCGCTCCGACTACGTGGTCCACGAGAGCGACCACTTCGCCGTCATGCCCTGCATCGGCGCCCTGACCGACTGGTACCTGCTCATCGTCTCCAAGCGCCACACCCTGTCCGTGGGCTGGCTCGACGACGCCGAACGCGCCGACCTGCGCGCCCTCATCCCGCAGGTCACCGACCTCGTCCGCAGGCGCAGCGGCTTGGAGAGCCTCGTCTTCGAACATGGCAGCCTCGACTTCCGCGACAAGGGCGGCGCCTGCTACGACCACACCCACATCCACGTCGTGGCCACCGACCGCGATCCCCAGGCATTCCTCGATCAGATCCCCGCACCCGTCGCCATGCGGCCCTGCCCGGACTGGATCGGTGCCGCCCGCCACCTGGTGGAGGACCGACAGCGCTCCTACCTCGCCCTGGGCACACCCGGACAGGACTGGATCGGCGCCGCCACCGGAGCGCCCTCGCAGTTCTTCCGCCGTTGCCTGGCGTCCTGGATGGGCGCCGAGGAAGGTGAATGGGACTGGCTTACCTTCCCCCAGACCGACCGGGTCCAGCGCATGAGCAGTCTCCTTGCCGCGGGCTGACACCCAATCCCTGCCCATGAGGGAGGAACCGGCGCCCCGGCGTAGGCTGGGGCGCGTGGTTCACACCGAGGACTTTGTGCGGCGCGCGACCCGCGCCGTCCACACCGCCGCCGACTCCATGGGCCTCACCCCGTCCCAGGAACCCGAGCTGATCCGGGCGGGGGAGCGGGCCGTGTTCCGCCTCGACGGCGGCAGGGTGATCGCCCGCGTCGAGCGCTCCGCCGACAGGTCCCCGGAGGCCGCCCGCGAGGTGCGCGCCGCCCGCTGGCTCGCCGACCAGGGTCTACCGGTGAGTCGCCCCCTCCCCGGTGGGCAGCCCGTCCCGGCCGAGGGCACCGTCGTCACCCTCTGGGAGGCCGTGGACGGGGAGTGGACCGTCCCCCGGGAACTGGCCGTGCTCCTGCGCTCCCTGCACCGGCTCACTCCGCCGTCCGACCTGGACCTGCCCGACCTCGATCCCTTCGACCGGATCCGCGAGCGCATCGACACCGCGCCCCGGCTCACCGGTCCCCAGCGCGACCGACTGCACCGGGTCCACCACGACCTGGCCCAGCGCCTTCCCACGGTGCGCCCGGTCCTGGGACGACGTGTCATCCACGGCGACGCGAACATCGGCAACGTGCTGGCCACCGACCACGGGGTCGTGCTCTTCGACCTGGACGGCATCTGCTGGGGCCCGCCCGAGTGGGACCTGGTCCTGACCGCCCTGTACCGGGACCTGGGCTGGCACACCGACGCCGAGTACGCCGACTTCTGCGACGCTTACGGATTCGACGTCACCGCCTGGGAGGGCTACCCCCTCCACAAGGCGGTCCGCGAGCTGCGCATGACCACCTGGCTCGCACAGAAGGGCGGCGAGAGCCTCGAGATCGACGCCGAGATCGACCGGCGCGTCACCGACCTGGGCGATCCCGAGCGCTCCCGGTCCTGGCAGCCCTACTGACCGGTCGCCACCACGGCGCGCGCCTGGCGCAGGAACCGCGCCGCCCCGGGCTCGTCCCGGTGGGGCAGTACCTGCCTCGCGAAGTCGCCCAGGTACCCGGTGCACCGCGCCGACGAGGTCGCCCGGACCAGGGGAACCACCTTCTCGCCGATGTGGCTGGCCTCCTCCACCTCACCCTGGCCCAGGACGGCCGCGGCCAACACCAGG
This sequence comes from Nocardiopsis sp. RV163, assembly GCF_001029525.1. Classification (NCBI taxonomy): domain Bacteria; kingdom Bacillati; phylum Actinomycetota; class Actinomycetes; order Streptosporangiales; family Nocardiopsidaceae; genus Nocardiopsis; species Nocardiopsis sp. RV163. Next base: position 56,806 of record NZ_LEKI01000014.1, read on the forward strand.
CGGGTGAACACCCGGCTGCGCGCGTACTCATCACCGATGGAGGCGGCCAGGCTCTGCTCGGCCAGGCGGCGGGCGACGTGTGCGTGTCCGAGGTCCCGATGGCAGTGCGCGACCTCGTCGGAGTACTCCGAGTGGTCGAAGTACCGGATCCACTCCGGGTCCGTGGCGGGTTCGCGGTTTCCGAACGCCCGCTCGGCCTCGCCCATCGCCCGGAAGCAACCGCTCCTGTCCTTGCGGGCGGCGTGGGCACGGGCCTCCATCATCAGGAACTGGGAGCGCATCGTCGCTGTCGCACGGGCTCCGGCCCCGGTGAGGGCGGCACGCGCCAGATCGCGGGCCTCGGCGTGCACCCCCAGGTAGTTGGCCTGGTGGCTCATCGCGGACAGCACACTCGCCCCCAGCAGCCGGTCCTCGGCGTGTGTGGCCAGGTCCAGGGCCTGGACGAAGTAGCGGCGGGCGGCGCCGTTGCGCTGGGCGTCGTAGGACATCCAGGCGATGGAGAGGACGAACTCGGCCGCAACCGTGAACAACGACCGCCGTACCGCTTCCGTGTGCGACTTCCGCAGGAGAGGAACGACGGTGTCGTTGAGGTAGTGCACTGCCGTGGTCCTGGCGTTCTCGCCACCGAACCGGTTGTCTAGGGCGCCGAAGGCCGCGGTCGCGGCGCGAACCGCGGCCACCGGGCCCTCCTCGACCAGAGGGGTCTCCTCGGAGGAGGCCGCGTTCCGTACGAGCCAGGAGAGCACGGCCGGGCTGGTCGCTGAGGTCCCGGTTCCCTCCTCCATACCCGGTGTGCGCTCGACGTCCGCCCGGGCCAGCTGCCGCAGGACCGAGGCGGTTTCCTCACCCGAGTCGTTCAACCCCAAAGCGAGCTCGGCGGGCACCCGCGCCATCTCGGGCGTCGGGATGTCGTGTCCGTGCGTGATCCCGTCGAACGCACGGTTCCTGGACTCGGGCCTGCGGATCTCGCGGCTGCCGTTCAGGACCCGGGAGACCATGGCCTGCGACAGGTCGCACATACGGGCGATGGCGTCCTGCGCCAGGTCGGTGTGCCGCAGCAGCAGCCGGATCAGCGCGTTGGGATCCCGGTCCGCGACTGCCCGCCGCACCTCGGGGATGCCCCAGAACCGGCTTGGAACGCACGAGCAGTCACCGGGCTTTCGTGCACGACCGCAGTTTCCGCAGAACACGGCATACCTTCCGAATCGCTTCGCCGGAGGGGGAGTGGAGTGGCACCGAATCCTACGGCGATACCGCGTTCCGGGACCATGACCGACCTGTCATAACCACCATGCCCGCTCCGTCATAGTGATGCCGGGTGTTTCTCCAGACAGTGAGTACATGAGTATCCCAACGCATGACTCGCTTCCTTCGGGCTGCTGCTTTCCGGCGGAGGGCTGATGCGACGCCTTCCTTCTCCACGCTCGCCTCGGGACGAAACGGTGTTGCTGCCCCGGCGCATCAGCTTCGATGACCCGAACACCTCGGGACTGCTGTGCGGTTCCGACACCACTCACCTCTCCCAAGCCCGCCGATGGGCGGCTCAGGCCACCCGGACCACACCGTCCGCCGCGCACCCCTTGGTCGTGTCCCTGGCCGAGCTGCACGCGAACGCTCTACGGCACACCGCCTCCGGGCTACCGGGCGGGCAGGTGCGGATCGCGATCGAGCGCCGCCGTCTCCTCTTTGTCCTGCGCGTGACCGACGACGGGCCTCGCCCCGGTGCGGCGGCAACCGTGCCCCAAACGGCTCCTCCTTCCTCACCGGAGGGCGCGGGGCCGACGTTGGCCGAGAGCGGCTACGGCTTGGCCCTGGTCGATGCGATGGCCCTGTACTGGGACTTCTCCGCGAGCTGTGGCGGTGGATTGACCGTTCGTGCGGCCTTCGACCGGTCCGGACGCACGCGTAGCCAGCAGTGACGAATAGCCAGCGAACAGGGGCGGGCTGTATTTCGTGGTTGGGGTTGAAGGTGCTCGCCCACCCAAGGGAACATCGACCACCCCGACGGGCAAGGAAACCCTTTTCGTGGGGTTAGGGCTGTTTTGCACCTCATTGTGTGGCGGTATGGGTGAGAAGTGCAGTTTCGGGGGCGTATGACCTCGGGGCCATTGACACTCACCCGTGGCCGCACAGGAAGAACTGGCCTCGTTTGCGGGGTCGCTGACAAAACAAAAGGGTGCCCCGAGCTGGTGCTGAGAACACCGGCCCGGGGCGTGATTCCCACCTGGATACAGCAGGAGGAAACCGTGGAGAAGCATAGCGGGCGGCACCGCAGGCGCCGTCAGGGTTGGGGCGAACAGGTGCGCTGGGTTCTCGGGGTGGTGCTCGCCGCGCTGTTCTGCGGCCCCACCGGTCCGAGTACACGACTGGCGGCCGAGGTCCGCCCACCGCTGCCCTCGCGGCGTGTGCGGGGAGACCGTGAACCGGTCTCGGTGCGGGCTGCGGTCAAGGAGCGTGCGGATGTTCCTCGGCCCCGACCCGGAGAGGAACAGCCGAGGGAGGCTCCGGTGCGGGTGCCGCCGCAGAGGACTCCGTATACGGGGCCGCGTGGGTGGTGTGAGGACGACGAGGGGGTGCGCGGGGTGCGCCCCTACCTCGCTCGGCACGAGGACCGCGTCGTCCGTGCCCACAACAGGGGAGAAGTGCAGGGGAACCGAGGTAGGGAAACAGCGGGTGGTCGAGGCCCGGCGACGTCACCACATTCCGGCTCTGGGGGCGGTGGCAAGGGTGAGTTCGCTGAGCTGGCCCACCTGGTGCGGCGCTGGCAGGCGATCACCACCTGAGAAGAAAGAACCCACTCCGGGGCGGTGCTGACCGTGATCACGGTCAGCACCGCCCCGGTCGCACGTGGCGGAGGCCAGACCCTTGTGTCAGGGCGTGGGCCGGTGGAGGGCCTGTGCCTCCGCCCATGGGTGGGCCGCTTGATCGGCCCACCTCGCGGGCGTTATCAGTGCAGGTGGGAGCCGCTGCGGGTGGGCCGTTGGGAAGCCAGACTTATACCCAGTGGGTAGTCCTCTTCATGTAGGCGGGCGGCCCCGCCCCGACAAGCGGGGGCGGACCCGCCCGCCTACGTCTACCGTGGCCTCAGCCCACTCGTGGCTGCCTTCCCCCTCCCGCTGCGCCTCCTCCCTGGCGGTCTCGTCTGCCCTCTCTTCCTCTCACCAGACCAGGGGCGTGCAAGTCCGATCACCTGCCACGCGCAGGCTTCCCCTGGCCAAGACGCCATGGAAGAAGGGATCTTCTCCTTCCGGATCGCAATCGCGATCCCTTCCCGCGAAGAGTCGCTCTGGTGCGATCGAGGTAGCCGGAGTGCTCTCGCTTATGGAGTGGCAAAGCGCGATTTCCTGTGCCTGTGAGAAGCGCATGGGCGCTTTTCCTCCGGCTTCCTTGGAAGCGGGGAGGTGGGGGTGAACCTCCACTGAACCCGAAGTGAACCCCTGGCCAGCGCATGGGCCACCGACTGGGCCAGCGGGTGGGCCACTCTTAGCTGGCCCACCCCGGCCCGTGCTGATGCGCAGGTCAACGCCCCTGTGGGTGGGCCAAGGGGCGTCCAGACTTATACCCCAGTGGGTAGTTCTCGTCACGTAGGCGGGCGGGGCGCCCTCGCTCACGGGCGAGCGCGCCCGTCCCGCCCGCCTCCACGGGCGCTCTGCTCGTGCGGTATCCCTTCTTTCTTCGCCTCTTTCTCAGTGAAAGTATTTTGTCTTCATCATGAGAGAAGAATTTAATCCCTTGCTCCTGCGCAGGCTCCAAGATCACCCAGATCCGGGATGCTGCATTGCAGCCCTCTCTTGCCTCTCTGCCCGTGTGTTTTTTGTTGTCCCGGTCCGCGCTTCACGCAACCTCGTCTGTCAGCGGTACGCGGTGGCGGAGGCCGAGCCGCGTGAGGTTCTGAGGTCGGGTGTCGCATCTTCAGTTGACGCGTCTTCATAGGGGTTCATCAGGGCGAAGAGGCCCACGGCAACGACGGGGAAGGGTCGAGGCGCGGTGGCGAGGAGAAGCACTGTTTGGGAACGGGGCGGTTCGCAGCGGGTTCGAAGCCCATGGTGTGGCCCCGGGACGTGGGCGGGTGGTGTGGGGCTGTCAGCGCCCCGACGTCGGCCCGACCGCGCGGCGGTGCCCCGGGCGTCCTGGGGCGGGCCGGTTGGGGCGGACGGGC
>NZ_LEKI01000150.1:0-14397 GCF_001029525.1 Nocardiopsis sp. RV163
CCTCCCCCCCCGATCGCGCCCGACGGCGCGGAGCCGCCGCCCGCTCGGGCCAAGGGCCCCCTGGGACCGGACCCCCGGCGGGGTGAAGAGTAGGCTTCGTGGGTCAGCCACCCCGCCACGAAAAGAACCCATGATCACCTCTTCCCCCGGGCGCGCGCGGTAGATGGACCCCGAGATCCTCGGCCTGCTCCTGCTGGTCGGCGTCGCAGCGGGCTGGGTCGACGCCGTCGTCGGCGGAGGCGGTCTGCTCCTGCTTCCCGCCCTGCTGGTCGCCGCGCCCACCACGCCCCTGGCCACCCTGCTGGGCACCAACAAGCTCGGCGCCGTCTTCGGCACCACCTCGGCCGCCCTGGCCTACGCCCGCAAGGTCGGGATCGACCGCCGCGTGGTCGTGCCCACCGCCGGTCTGGCCCTGCTGGGCTCGGGGCTGGGCGCGGCCATGGCCGCCGCGCTCACCGCCGACGTCCTCAAACCCGTCATCATGGTGGTCCTGGCCGGTGTCGCCCTCATGGTCTACTTCCGCCCCGCCATGGGTGCGGCCCCCGACCGGGCTCTGCGTACCCGCAACCGTGCCCTGGCGGTGGTGGCCCTGGCGGGTCTGGGCGTGAGCTTCTACGACGGCCTCATCGGCCCGGGCACCGGCGTCTTCCTGATCATCGCCTTCACCGCCGTGGTCGGCATGGACTTCGTCGAGGCCTCGGCCTCGGCCAAGGTCGTCAACGTGTGCACCAACCTGGGGGCGCTGGTCGTCTTCGGTCTGGGCGGGCACATCGACTGGCTGCTGGGCCTGGGGCTGGCGGTGTGCACCATCATCGGCGCCCAGATCGGCGCCCGGATGGCACTGCGGCGGGGTTCGGGGTTCGTGCGCGCGGTGCTGCTGGTGGTGGTCATCGCCCTGCTGGTGCGCATGGGCTGGGACATCTTCACCTGAACGCGCCGCGCGCGGCGCGTTCAGCCGCGCAGCCGGTAGAAGTGGACGGGTGAGTTGGGTGTGAAGCCGATACGCGGGTAGACGGGGGCTCCGGCCTCGGTGGCCTGCAGCACGGCGCGCCTCAGGCCGCTGGCCCGCGCGCCCTCGCGCAGGGCCTTGCGGGTGACGGCCTCGGCGTAGCCCCTGCGCTGCCACCGCGGCTCGGTGGCCACGAGCACGACGAACAGGCAGTCCCGGGCGGGCACCGTCGCGGCGCAGGTGACCGCCTCGCCCTGGCGCATGCCCAGGTAGGCGTGGACGCCGTTCTTCCACAGGGCGGACCCCGCCAGTCCGTCGCGGCCCTCCTCCAACGCGAAGCCGTAGGCGCGTGAGTTCAGGTCGGCGTAGGAGGCAAGGTGTGCGTCGGTGCTCACGCGCATGAACGTCAGGTCGGGGTGGGAGGGCTCGGGCAGGTGCGCCAGGTCCGCGGCCATGCCGACACCGCCGAAGGCGCGCTCCAGGCCCGCCCGGTGGGCGGCCTCGCGCAGGTGTTCGCGCGCCCCCTGGTCGAGCAGGTCCTGAAACAGCCACAGGAAACCGGGGTGGCTCTTGGCGCGCATCACCTGCGCGGCCCGGTGCAGGTCGCGTTCCAGGGCCGCCGCGTCCACGTCCGGGCCGGTCAGCGTGAGGCAGTTCCAGAAGGCGAAGCGGCAGTCGGCCCAGCGCACGGCCAGGCCCGGCAGGTCGCGCACGTCGGCGCGCGGGTCGCGGTCCAGCACCAGGGGGCGCCAGACCCGGATGAGCTGTTCCATCGACTCGATCGACGCGGTGCGGTCCCTCATCAGGCCCCTTCGGGGTGTGGGGCCCGGTGCGGGCCCGGTGGGCGCTGTGCCCGCCCGCCGCGGCGGGCGGGCCGCGGCCGCGGTGGCGGGGTCAGCGCGTGGCGTGCGGTTCCACGATGGCGGGCCCGCCCCGGGTTACCGGCGGGTTCGCCCGTTCCGTGACCTGGCTGTTCACACCGCGGGCGGGGTCTGTCCGGTCAGGGCCCGGGTCACGTCCTGGATGATGCGGTGGGCGGCGTGGTGGTTGGCCGCACCCCACACGTCGTGGTCCATGCGGTAGACCCGTGCGTCCTGCACCGCGCGCAGGTTGGACCACACCCCTTCGGAGAAGGTGCGGGGCGCGTCGGGGTAGCCCGATCCGGCCAGGACGAAGAGCGCGTCGCCGTCCGCGCGTTCCAGGTGCTCATAGCCCAGGGAGACGAAGTCGGCCTCGCCCTGGGTCTGTCGCTGGTCCCGGGGTCGGGTCAGGCCCAGGTCCTGGACGATCTGTCCGGGGAAGGAGGCGGGCGTCTCCAGGCGTATCTCGCTCCGGCTCTGCAGCCGCACGAGCGAGACCTCGGTGGCGGCCGGGTCCAGGCCGGCCTCGGTGATCTGCTCGCGCGCCCGCGCCAGGGCCGTCTCGTACTCGGCCGCGGCCAGTTCGGCCTGTTCGGGGGAGTGCAGGACCTCGGCGACCTGGTGCAGGTGCTCGCGCCAGGAACCGGTTCCCTCCCACTCCAGCAGCACGGTGGGCGCTATGGCCTCCAGGCTCGACAGCATCCGGGTCTGGGCGCCGGGCTGGGTGTGGACGCCGATGATCAGGTCCGGGGCGGTGTTGGCCAGCGCCTCGATGCGGATGTCGTCCTCGGCGGGGGAGTTGGTGACCAGGGTCAGGGCGTCGCCGTCTGCGCCCGGGGGCAGGAAGGGGGCCAGGCCCTGTTCGGGTGCGCCGGGGGTGCCCATGGTGGCGGCCACGTCGTGTCCCAGCAGGGTCGCTGCGGCCAGGGTCGGGCGCCACAGGACGGCGACGCGCTGGGGTGTGGCGGGGATCTCCACCTCTCCGTTGGCGGCCTGTACGGTGCGGGTCGGCCCGTCCTGGCCGGTTGGGGGGGAGGGTGGTGCGGCGCAGCCGGACAGGGTCAGCGCCGCCAGGGCGGTTAGTGTGGCCAGGACACACACAGGACGCGACAACTCGGGCATAGCGGGCACCCTTCCGTGCGAACGGGATGAAGGTAAGGCTAACCTGTCCGAGGCGGCGCGCGGTGCACCGGTGCCGCCCCCGGGCTGCACCCCACCAGGGCAGCCGCGTCCACCACCCACGCCACAACGAACGGGGAAGCCGTGGCCCTGCGCGCCCCCACCCTCACACGCCCCACCCTCACCAGACGCATCATCCGCCCCACCGGGCTGGTCGCCGCCCTGGGCCTGCTCACCCTGTGCGCCCTTGCCAGCGTCACCATCGGCACCAAACCCATCCCCGCCGCCGACGTGTGGGCCGCACTGACCGCCTACGACGGCTCCTACGACCACGACGTCATCCGAAGCCTGCGCGTACCCCGCACCGTCATCGGCGTCTTCGTCGGCGCCGCACTGGGCCTGGCCGGAGCCCTCATGCAGGCCCTGACCCGCAACCCCCTGGCCGAACCCGGCATCCTCGGCGTCAACGCCGGCGCCGCCGCGGCCGTGGTCATCGCCGTCACCGCCTTCGGCGCGACCGGCACCGGCTACGTCTGGCCCGCATTCCTAGGCGCCGCCCTGGCCGCCGTCGCCGTCTACGCCCTGGGCTCACGCGGACGCTCCAGCGCCACCCCCGTACGCCTGGCCCTGGCCGGAACCGCCGTCGCCGTCGTCCTGCAGGGCCTCGTCCACGGCGTGTTCGTCCTCAACGAGTTCGTCTTCGACCGCATCCGCTTCTGGCAGGTCGGCTCCCTGGTCGGACGCGACCTGGACGTCTTCTGGCAGGTGGCGCCCTTCCTGGTCGCGGGCATCGTCCTGACCCTGTGCCTGGGCCCCTCCCTCAACGCCGTCGCCCTGGGCGACGACCTGGCCGCCACCCTGGGCGCCAACATCCCCCTCATCCGCGCCGCCACCGCCGTGGGCGTCATCCTGCTGTGCGGCGCCGCCACCGCCGCCGCGGGCCCCATCTGGTTCGTCGGCCTCGTCATCCCCCACGCCGCACGCCTGGTCACCGGACCCGACCAGCGCTGGCTGCTGCCCTACTCCGCGGTCCTGGGCGCCGTCCTGCTCACCGCCGCCGACACCCTGGGCCGCGTCATCGTGCCGGACGCCGAACTGGAGGTCGGCATCATCACCGCCTTCGTCGGCGCCCCCCTGTTCATCGCCCTGGTCCGCAGCACGAGAATGGCCCAACTTTGAGCCGCACCCTGACACCGCACCGCCCGCGCGAGCGCGCCCGCACCACACCCCGCGGCTCCTTCGCCCTGCGCCTGTGGGGCGAACGCCTGTCCCTGCTGGTGCGCCCGCGCACCCTCGTCGCCGCCGCGGCCCTGACCGCCCTCAGCGCCGCCGCCCTCATCGTCTCGGTGGCGGTGGGCGACTACGAGATCCCGCTGGGCGCCGTGCCCGCCGCGATTCTGGGCTACGGCGAACGCCTGGACGTGTTCTTCGTCCAAGGGGTGCGCCTGCCCCGCGCCCTGACCGCCATCGGCGTGGGCGCCGCCCTAGGGCTCGCCGGAGCCGTCTTCCAGAGCCTGTCGCGCAACCCCCTGGGCAGCCCCGACATCATCGGCTTCACCAGCGGCGCCGCCACCGGAGCCGTCGCCGTCGTCCTGCTCTTCGGCGCCGGACGCCTGGGCGTGTCCCTGGGAGCCATCGCCGGGGGCATGCTCACCGCCGCCGCCGTCTACCTGCTCTCCACCAAGAACGGCGTCCAGGGCTACCGGCTGGTCCTGGTCGGCATCGGCATGGCCGCCATGCTCGGCGCCGTCCGCGACTACCTGCTCACCCGCGCCGAACTCACCGACGCCCTCAGCGCCCAGATCTGGATGATCGGCAGCCTCAACGGCCGCGGCTGGGCCGAGGTCGCGGCCGTGTGGATCTGCCTGGCCCTGCTGGGACCGGTCCTGCTCGCCCTGGGCCAGCGCCTGCGCTTCATGGAACTGGGGGACGACACCGCCCGCGGCCTGGGCGTGCCCACCCGCTCCACCCGGCTGATCGCCCTGGCCGCCGCCAGCGCCCTGACCGGCGCCGCCATCGCCGTCTCGGGCCCCATCGGCTTCGTCGCCCTGGCCGCACCCCAGCTGGCCCGGCGCCTGATGCGCACCGGCGCCACCACCCCGGCCGGATCCGCGCTCATGGGCGCCGCCCTGCTGGCGGTGGCCGACCTGGTCGCGCTGCGCGCCCTGGCCCCCACCCAGCTGCCCGTGGGCGTGGTCACCGCCGTCATCGGCGGCAGCTACCTGATCTGGTTGCTCTACACCGAATGGCGCGGCGGACGTGCCTGACCGAAACCGAGGAAGAACGATGACCATCGCCGACCACTCCGCCTCCCGCCTCAACGGACGCGACCTCACCCTGGCCTACGAGCAGCGCGTCATCTCCCAGAACCTGGCCGTCACCATCCCCGACAACTCCTTCACGGTGATCGTGGGACCCAACGCCTGCGGCAAGTCCACCCTGCTGCGGGCCCTGTCGCGCACCCTCAAGCCCGCGCACGGCCACGTGCACCTGGACGGCAAGGCCATCAGCTCCTACCCCGCCAAGGAGGTCGCCCGCCGCCTGGGGCTGCTGCCGCAGACCTCCGTAGCCCCCGACGGCATCGGCGTGGCCGACCTGGTGGCCCGCGGCCGCTTCCCCCACCAGGGGTTCCTGCGCCAGTGGTCCAAGCAGGACGAGGCGGTCGTGGCCGAGGCCATGGCCTCCACCGGGGTGGCCGAACTGGCCGAGCGCTCGGTGGACGAACTCTCCGGAGGGCAGCGCCAGCGCGTGTGGCTGGCCATGGTCCTGGCCCAGCAGACCCCCCTGCTGCTGCTGGACGAGCCCACCACCTACCTCGACATCGCCCACCAGATGGACATGCTCGACCTGTGCGCCCAACTGCACGCCGAACGCGACTACACCCTGGTCGCGGTCCTGCACGACCTCAACCACGCCTGCCGCTACGCCACTCACCTGATCGTGATGAAGGAGGGCGCCATCGTCGCCGAGGGCGACCCCTCCACGGTGGTGACCGCGGCACTGGTCGAGGAGGTCTTCGGCCTGCCCGTGCGCATCATCCCCGACCCCGAGACCGACACCCCGATGATCGTGCCCGTCGACCGCCGCGGCGCCGCCCGCTGACCCCACGACCGCCGCCGACGGTCTCGGCCGCGCGACGCCCGGGCGGGGGAGGGGCGCGCGGCCCCCGCCCGCCCCCGCTCCGCGCAGCGCGCGCAGGGCGGGAACACGTCATCGGCCATCTGTTCGAGGAACCGTTCCCGTAGCCGGGCCAGTTCCTGCTTGGAAAACGACACGGTGGCCGCAACCTCCCCAAAATCAGGGTGTTGCGACCACCGCTAGAACCCAAGCCACGCGCCCCGGGCCCCACCGCGCCCCTGCCCGGGGCGTCCCCTCTCAGGCGCCCGACAGCTCCAGGCGCAGCACCAGAGCCACCAGCTCCACCAACACCTCCTTGACCGACTCCCGGTCCCGGGCGTCGCACAGCAGCAAAGGCACCCGCTCCTCCAGGTCCAGCGCCACCCGCACGTCGTCCGCCCGGTGCGTGCGCTGCCCGTCGAAGCAGTTCACCGCCACCACGAACGGCACCCCGCGCGACTCGAAGAAGTCGATCGCGTCGAAGGAGTCCGCCAGCCGTCGGGTGTCGGCCAACACCACGGCCCCCAAAGCGCCCTCGGTCAACTCCTCCCACATGAACGAGAACCGCCGCTGGCCCGGAGTGCCGAACAGGTACACCACCGTCGACCCGTCCAGCGTGATCCGGCCGAAGTCCAGGGCCACCGTCGTGGTCGCCTTGGCCTCCACCCCGTCCAGATCGTCCACGCCCACACTCTCGGAGGTCATGACCTCCTCGGTGTGCAGCGACTCCACCTCGCTCACCGCCGAGACCAGGGTGGTCTTACCCGCCCCGAAACCCCCCGCGACCACGATCTTGAGTGTGTCGGGAACCGGCCCCGCACTCTCGGTGTCCATCACGACCAACGACACATCCACTCCACCTCGACACCACCTTGCCCCTCACAGCTGACGGATGCGCTCCAGCACCGAGCGCAGCGTCCCGGCGTCGGGCCGGTGCCGCTCCCAGTCGGAGGTGCGCACCACCACACGGCCCTGGTCCAACAGGTCAGCCAGCAGGATCCGCGTCACCCCCAGCGGAAACCCCGACCGCGAGGCCACCTCGGCCACCGACACCGGCTGCGCGCACAGCGACAGGATCAGCTCCAGCTCCGGGTCCAACCGCGCCTCGGAGGGCGAGGCGGCCGCGACCACCTGCGAGGTCATCGAAAAGTCCGTACGCGAGGGGCGCGTGCGCCCACCCGTCAACGAGTACGGCCGGATCAGACTCGACTCGAACGACCACTCCCGTCCCGGCTCCCCACCGGACGGCTCAGCGTCCACGCCCTCACCTCCTCACGCTCCCGCGCCGCGGCAGCGCCGACAGATGCGGACCCACCTGGCGCACCAGGCGGTTCACCTCGAAGGCCGCCTGGCCCATGTCGCACGTGGACTCGGCCACCAGCGCCAGCGACGCGCCCTGACCGGCGGCCAACACGAAGAAGAACACGTTGTCCATCTCCACCACCGTCTGACGCACCTCCGCGGCGCCCAGTTGCCCCCGGGCGCCACGCGCCAGGCTCGCGAAACCGGACGCGATCGCGGCCAGCCGCTCACCCTGCTCACGCCCCAGGTCGGCCGAGCACGACAACAGCAGCCCGTCCGCCGACAGCAACAGCGCGTGCCGCGCCCCCGCCCCCCGCCGCACCAGGTCGCCCAGCAGCCAGTCCAGCGTCCTGGCCGGGGACTGCTCCTCCACCGCTTCGGCCGTCCGGCCTCCCGCCGCCGCGTCCGCCGTCATCGACATCACCCTTCCGAACTCTCACCGGGGCGCGCACCGCGCGCGCCGTCTCCATCCCCGTCCGGAGGCTGTGCGCGCCCGCGCAGGCTCCCGGACTGGAAAGCACTCATCATCGACCGGATCTCGGTCAGCGACCTCTGGTCCGCCGCCTCCCGGACCCCGGGCTCGGCGGGCGCGGCCGGGGCGGGCGCGGGGGAGGGCCGCACGCCCTTGCGCCGCCGCCGGGGCAGGCCCTTGTAGGTGTCGCCCGTGTCCTGGTCCGCCGCCCCCCGCGAGGGTTCGGCGCCTCTCTCGCGCCCGCCCCGTTCCCCGGTTCCGTCCGGTGCGGTCGGGGAGTCGCCCGCCAGGACCAGCCGCTGCGAGCGCGCGCCCTCCTGTGCGGGCGCGGCCTTCGGGTCACCGGCCGTCTCGGGCCCCTCGGCGCCCGTGTCCCGGTCTGCCAGCGCCTCGGCCGGGATTGACACGACCGCGCACGTGCCGTGGTCCGGCCCGGCGCTCAGCGTCACCTCCAGGCCGTGGCGCGCGGCGATGGTGGCCACCACGAACAGCCCCAGCTGGGAGTCCTCGCGCATCCGGGCCAGGTCGAAGCGCGGCGGGTCGCGCAGCAGGGCGTTGGCCGCCTCCACCTGTTGGCGCGTCATCCCCAGCCCCCGGTCGCGCACCTCCAGTACGCATCCGCCGGCCTGGCCGTCGCGGCCGTGCACCGTCACCTCCGTGCCCGGGGGCGAGAAGGACGTGGCGTTCTCCAACAGTTCCGCCAGCAGCCGCACGGTGTCCGCGCCCACCTCGCCGCGCAGCGCCACCCCCGGCACCGCCAGCACCCGCACCCGTACGTAGTCCTCGATCTCGCTGGCCGCGGCCCGCACCGCCTCGTGCAGACGCACCGGAGCCAGCCCCCGCCGTACCGGGGCGTCCCCGCTGAGCAGCATCAGGTTCTCGGCGTTGCGCCGCATCTGGGTGCTGAAGTGGTCGATGCGAAAGAGCGACTCCAGCACCTTGGGGTCGGTCTCGGCGCGCTCCAGCGCGTCCAACAGCCCCAGTTGGCGGTGCACCAGCGCCTGCGTGCGCCGGGCGATGTTGCGGAACATGTTGCGCACGCCCGCGCGCACCTGCGCCTCCTCCACCGCCGCCGCCACGGCCGCGCGCTGGGCGTCGTTGAAGGCCTCGGCCACCTGTCCGACCTCGTCGGTGCTCTCCACCCGCAGCCGCGGCACTTCGGCGTCCACGTCCACGCTGCCGCCCGCGCGCAGCCGGGCGGTCACCTCGGGCAGGCGTACCCGGGCGTGCTCCAGGGTGGCGGTGCGCAGGTCCTGCAGGCGTCTGCCCAGGCGCTGGGTGGCGCCCACGGCGACCGCGGAGGAGACCAGGGCGGCCACCAAGGCGGGCACGCTCACCAGCAGGACGCTGGTGCGCAGTTCGGCCGACTGCGAACGGCTGAAGGCGATGACGCGGTCGATCTGTCCCTGTTCGACGTCGCGCATGCGCGCGTCCACGGCCTCGGCGGCGCCCTGCCAGGCTGTGGCGTTGACCGGCACGGTGGCCCCGCCCCGTACGGGCATGGAGATGATGCTCTCCTGTAGCTGGTAGATGCGCTGCAGCTCGGTGTAGGACTCCAGTTCGATGTAGTCCTGGCTGTCCTCCGCGCTCATCTCGACCACGACCCGTTCCCAGGTGTAGTGCTGGGCCCCGGCCGCGGCGGCGAACTGCGCGTGGGCCTGGAGGGGGAAGGAGTTGGTGGCCACGGCGTGGGCCAGGACGGTGTCCTGCTGGTTGAGGAGTTCGCGGGTGCGCATCAGCGAGGTCAGGGAGCGCAGGTGCGGGGCCTGGGCGGGGTCGGCGCGCTCGACCTGGGCGTCCCACACGCGCAGGCCCTGTTCGATGACCTCGTCGTAGACGGTGGAGGTCTGCTCCAGGTCGATCTCGGCGGGGGAGGAGGCGTCCACCCGGGCGCGCAGGGTGTCGACGCGATTGACGGCGGCGCGGAAGGCCAGGACCTGTTCGGGCAGGTCCTGGATGTCGAAGGCGTCCAGGCTCAGGCTCAGGGCGTCCACGGCCTCGTCGGTCTGCTGGCGCGAGTAGGTCAGGTACAGGGAGGTGCGCTCGGTGCCCCAGGCCGCGTCCATGGTGGCGCGGCGTTCGCGCTGGAGCGCGCCGATGGTCTCCTCGACGGGGACGCCGAGCTGTTCGGTGAAGGTGGCGGTGGTGCGCAGTTCTGCGATGTCGCCGACGAGCAGGGCGGTGAAGGCGGCCCACAGGGCCAGCAGCACGGTGCTGGGGAACAGGACCAGCGTGATCATGCGGGCGCGAAGCGAACGGCGCTTGTTGTGGGGCATGGGCTCGCTTTTGGGGGAGGGCGGTGGACGCTACCTGCGAGGGCGTCCGCCGGTGTGGGGGAGGGGCCGGAGTTCCCCAGAGTGAACCGCTCAACGGGGGATTGCGCAAGCCTGAGGGGACGCAGCGGCCCGTTCGGGCGGGATCGGCGCAGGTGGGAGGCCTGGCCTCAGCTTGGTAACACGAACTACGAAGCTACTAAGTATATTAAAATCTACGTCGTACAGTCGGGCCTTCGATTCTCTATCAAACGAGAAAAACAACAAAGGAGCGGCTCCGCCGCAACGACCACCGGCTCCCGCCCCATGTGACCCGCACCCCGCACACGGGTACGTAGCCCTCAGCGACCACTCGCACGCGCATCGGCGCGCGACCGCCACCGGGGGAGAGGACCCGACATGAGACTCACCGAGGAACAGATCCGCGACGGCCTGACCCGCCTCACCGACTGGGAACTGGACCCCGCCGCACCCGCCATACGCCGCACCGTGCGCCTGCCCGACTTCCCGGCCGCCATCGCCCTGGTCAACGAGATCGCCCAGGCCGCCGAACAGGTCGACCACCACCCCGACATCGACATCCGCTACGACACCCTGCACCTGGCGCTGAGCACCCACTCAGAGGGGGCCGTCACCGACAAGGACATGTCCCTGGCCGCCCGCGTGGACGAGCTCGTCCCCTGACCCCGCGGCCACAGCGCCCGGCCCCGGGGAGCGGCGCCCGGGGCCGCGCCGACGCGCCCCCACCGCCCCGGACCACAGGACGCGGCCCACCCTCAGCGCAACCGTGCCCGGCGCATCTTGCCCGAGGCCGTGCGCGGCAACTCCTCCACGAAGTCCACCACCCGCGGAGCGGCGTGCGCCGCGAACCGCTCCCGCACCCAACCCTTGAGCTCCTCGGCCAGCTCCGGAGCGGCCTCACGGCCGGCGCCCAGAACCACCCGCGCACCGATCACCTGCCCCGCCAGCTCGTCGGGGACCGAGTACACCCCGCACTCCTGCACCGCGGGGTGGTCGTTGAGCACCGACTCCACCTCGCTCGGACCGATCCGGTACCCGTAGGTCAAGATGGCGCCGTCGTCACGGGTGGAGAAGAACAACGACCCCTGACGGTCCTGGATGCCGGTGTCCCCGGTCAGGTAGTAGGCGCGGTCGGGGGTGAACCGCACCTGCGAGGCGCCCTCCTGGCCGACGTAGCCCTCGAACCAGGCCAGCGGACTGTGCGCCAGGTCAACCGCCACACGCCCGTAGGCGCCCAGGGGAGCGGGGTCGTCGGAGATCGCCTCCAGGATCTGCACCCGCCAGCCCGGCAGGGCGGGACCGATCGCCCCCGACGGCAGATCGGTCGGCCCCTGACCGGTCTCGCCGTTGGGCACGCCCACACACCAGCCCAACTCGGTCTGCCCGTAGTGGTCGCGCACCGGGACGCCGAACACGTCGGTGACCCAGTCGATGACGTCGGGGGCCAGCGGCTCGCCCGCACTGGCCAGACTCCGCACCATCACCTCGGGCGGCAGGGTCTTGGTGGCCGCGCGCAGCGTCCGGTAGGTGGTCGGATCGGCCGCCAGGTTGGTCACACCGTGCACGCCCAGCACGTCCAGGGTCAGTTCGGGATCGAAGAACCCGGCCCGCAGCGCCAGCGAGTTGTGCCCGGCCAGCAGCGGCGAGACGAGCCCGTGGTAGAGGCCGTAGGCCGAACCCGGGTCGGCGGTGTTCCAGTAGACGTCGTCCTCGCGCACGCCCAGGCCGTAGTGGTGGTAGGCGTGCAGGGCGGCCAGGGCGCGCACGGGCACGCGCACGCCCCGGGGCGGGCCGATGACCCCCGAGACGTAGACGACGGCCAGCAGACCGTCCCCGCCCACCGCGGCGTCGGGCACCGACGGCGCCGCGGCGGCGCGGGCGGCCAGTCCGGTGATGGTGTGGTCGCCCTCGTGGGCGGGCTCGTCGGCGGTGGTGACGATGTGCCAGGGGCGGTCGGCGCCGGGGAGGAGCTTGGCGCGGTACTCGGCGTCGCACACCACCAGGCGGGCGCCGGAGCCGGTGAGGCGTTCGTTGATGGCCGAGGGGGCGAAGGAGGAGAGCAGGGGGACCAGCACGGCTCCCAGACGCCACACGGCCAGGGCGGTGACGGTCAGGTCGACGCCCTTGGGGATGAGGGTGGCGACGCGGTCCCCGCGGGTGACACCCAGGTCGGCGAGGCCGGTGGCCAGGTCGCGAGAGCGCTGGGCGAGTTCGCCGAAGGTGAGGGTGGTGGCCTCCAGGGTGGGGCCGATCTCGGTGGTGGCGGTGGCGTGGGGGTCGTGGCGGTCGCAGAGGAGGTGTGCCACCGATGTGGTGGGTGTGTCGTAAGCGGCGAGCCAGTCGCGGACTTGGTGCTCCGGGTCGGGCACGGGCATCGGTGACGATCCTCTTTTTCGGTTGGTGTGGGGCTTTCGCGGGTTACGTCAACACTATGCCCACCTGTGAGGCCGACCTCACTCGCGCGCCGCGCGGGTGCTGGGACATGATGTGGGGATGGACAGCGTCGCGGTGGTGGAACGTTTCGGTCTGGGTGCGGACGTGCGCCTGTGGCTTGAGGAGGCGGAGCGGCTGCCGGAGCCTGTGAGGGCTCTGGAGGTTCCGGTGGGTGCTGAGGCGGAGCGGGTGTTGGACCTGTTCGCGCTGCAGGCGGTGGACCGGGCCGAGGTGGCGGAGCTCTGGCCGGGTTCGGGTTCGGCGTCGGGGGAGTGGCCGCCGGAGCTGTGGTACCTGGTCGAGTGCATGTACCGGCGCCTGTGCTCGGACGCGGACCTGGCGCTGGGGCAGTGGCGGGACTGGCCGTCGCTGGTGGAGGCCGAGGACGCGCGGGTGCGCGCGGCGTCGCTGTGGGCGTTCGCGGCTCGGGTGCCCGCGCAGTTCGAGGCGCACGCGAAGTCGGGCGTGGACCCGGCGGTGACGGCTGCGACGCTGGCAGACGTGGGCGTGCAGGTGGCGCGGTCGCGGCGCATGTTCGGCCGGTTGAGCGTGGAGACGGCCTCGTGGGTGGCGGCGCAGTTTCGGGGGCGCCTGTACTGGGTGGGCGGGTTGCAGCTGGAACCGGGGGTGCTGACCGACCAGGGCGGTGTGGAGTGGTACGCCGAGCAGGAGGCTGCGCGGTTGGGTCCGGGTATGGGTCGCGGGGACCTGGCGCTGCGGTTGCACATCCCTTCGGGAGGTCTGGACCCGGCGTCGGTGGATGACGCGCTGGGGCGGGCGCGGGGGTTCGCGCGGGCGCACCTGGGGTTCGATCCGGTGGTGGCCACGTGTACGTCGTGGCTGCTGGACCCGCAGTGGGAGGAGGCGTTGGGGGAGGACTCCAACATCGTGGGGTTCCAGCGGCGCTTCACGTTGGTGGGGCGCGGGCAGCCGGGGGAGTCGGACGTGTTCCGGTTCGTGTTCGGGATGCCGGTGGTGGACGTGGCCGCGGCCGGGCGGCGTACGCGGTTGGAGCGTGCGGTGGTGGAGCGGCTGGAGTCGGGGGGTGCGTGGCAGGTGCGCACGGGGTGGTTGCGGCTGCCCGAGTAGGGCTCGTGTGCGGGTTCCCCGGGGGCGCGGCGGCGCGGGCTCCGGGGAACGCGGGCCTGCGGGCGCCGGGGCGGAGGCAGAGGGCGCGTCGGGCTCGGCCGCGGGCATGGGAGGACGGGCGGAGGAGGAGTCGGCCGCCTCTACTTTACATAATGTGCATTATCGGCGATATGGGAGAGCCTGCGGGGAAGGGGTTCCCGGCCCTGCGAGACGTGCGTGTGGGCCCGGGGTGTGTGGACCCCGGTGCGTCCGGTGTCCGGCGGCGTGAGCGAGCCGCCGGGCCGCCGGGTGGCGGCGCTGGGGACAGCGTCGCGCCTCGGAAGGATCAGCGCGCCCGGAGTCCTTGGAGGCCGTGCTCCGGGCCTTGGCTGGCGGGCACGACCGTTGGCTGACCGCTCTGGGCGCGGCTGCCTCCTGCTCGGCCGCGCGCTTTGGTGTGCGGCTCCGGTCCCTCGAACGCGCTGAGGGGTTCGTCCTGGCCGGACCGACTCTGGTGCCGTCGCCCCTGGTCCGGGCGTCTTCTGGCCGTGGTGGTCGTCCGGGCGGGGCGCGAGGTCCCGGTGCGGGGGGCGGCTCCGGCAAGAAGGCGCTGGTGGGCGCCGGGGTGTCCCCTGTGCACGCACCCCGCTCCCGTTTTCTCCATGTTTCATGCATAAACCGTGTTATGCATGATTTTGTAGTTCTTTGTACTTCTATGCGAAGTTGCATGGCGCTTGGTTGGCCGCCCGGCCGCTCACCCCACGGGCGACCGCCCCCTTCCCC
>NZ_LEKI01000151.1:0-13791 GCF_001029525.1 Nocardiopsis sp. RV163
CCCTCCCGGGCGAGCACGCGCAGGGCCCCGTCCCCCCTTTCGACCGCCTCCACCCGGACCGGGCGGCGCACGGGCAGCTCGTAGCGGCGCTCGTACTCGGCCAGGTAGCGCGCCACGTGCCGCGCTCCGGGGTACTCCCGACCCTCCTCCGCGGGCATCCACCAGCCCGGCAGCATGCTGTGCTCGGCCGGGGAGAACAGCCGAAGCGAGTTCCAGTACTCGGTCCAGGACCCGCCCGGCGCCTCACCCGCGTCCAGGACGGCGAAGTCGAGCCCGGCCCGCCGCAGGAAGTAACCCGCGGCGAGCCCGGCCTGTCCGCCGCCGACCACCACCACGTCGTGCACGTGCTCCGCGTCGTCCACGGTCCGTTCCCCCCTTCAGCGGTGCCGCGGCGACCGCCGCGCCCGCGTTCAGCAGACGCTGTCGCCCGGCTTGGGCACGCCCAGACCGAACAGGCCGCGCGCCCGCAGCCCCGCCCAGGTCCCGGCCAGGGCGAAGACCGCCCACAGCCACCCGTGCAGGCTGCCCGAACCGATCCCGGCCAGGTAGGCGCCGATGTTGCAGCCGCCCGCCAGGCGGGCGCCGATGCCCATGAGGACGCCTCCCAGGAGCCCGGCGGCGACCAGCTTCCAGCTCAGGCCGGTGTGCAGCTTCCACGCCCCGGCGGCGGCCGCGGCCGCCGCCGCGCCGAGGATGATGCCGATGTTGGTCAGGCTGGTCTTGTCCTGGAGCACCGGACCGGCGAGCTGCGCGGCCTGCCGGGGCTGGTTCCAGAACGCCCAGGTCTCGGGGTGCGCGCCCACTAGCTGGAGCGCCTTGGCGCCCCACAGGTTGAAGGCGGAGGTGACGCCCCAGGCCCCGCCTGAGACCAGCAGCACCGCCGCGCCGAGCACCGACAGCACCAGGGCACCCACGATCATGGGCCAGCTGCCCCGGACCACGCGCAGCAGGCCCCGCGCCGAGGGCGGCGTGCCCACGGGCGGCGGGACGCGGCGGTTCTGCACGACGCGGGTGCCCGCGACCACGGCCGCCAGCACGGCGATGGTGATCGCCCAGGAGCCGCCCCACCCGACGTGGTCGGAGAGCAGGAACGGCGGCAGCGCGGGCAGGCCGTCGACCAGCGGCCACGCGGCGCTGTAGATCACCGATCCCGCGATGAAGCCGACGAGGGTGATGACGATGGCCGACTGGCCGGAGCCGACCGCGAACAGCGTTCCCGAGGCGCAGGCGCCGCCCAGTTGCATGCCGACCCCGAACAGGAACGCGCCCAGGAACAGGGCGATGCCGATCGGTCCGGCCGAGGCCTGCGGGTCGTTGCCGAACAATCCGGTTCCGGTGCCGATGACCAGGGCGAACAGGGTCGCGGTGGTGCCCAGCAGTACGGCGTGCGCGCGCAGGCCGGTGCCGTTGCCCACGGCGAGGAACTGCCGCCAGGCGGAGGTGAAGCCGAACCGGGAGTGGAACAGGGTGAAGCCCAAACCCGTGCCCAGGAGCAGCAGGACGGCGGGCAGAGCGCCGTGGGTGTTCCACACGTGGGCGGCCAGGCCCGCGGCCACGGCCAGGGCGATGCCGAGCGGCCACCAGCGGACCGGTTCGGCCTCGGCCGCGCGGGGCTGGGGCACGGACAGGGCCGGGCGCCAGCCCGGGGACGGGGCGGACGGGACGGGCGCGGCGGCGGCGTCCGGTGCGGCGTCCGCGGGGGCGGGTTCGGCGGCGCCGGGAGGCGCGGAGGGGTGAGTGGTCACGGAGGAGCTGTCCAAACGGTGACGGAGCGGGTGCCGGCCGTGGCCGAACGGGGACGGGGACACCGGTACCGCGGGGACGCCGGGCGCGGAGGAGACCGCGCGCGGTAAAGGGGACGGGGCCCGGTCAGCGCACGCCGTCGCGGCACCGGCGGCGACAGAGTCCGTCGTCGGTGCTCGTCAGCGACATGGAGATGAGCACCATGCGCAGGAAGCGGGCTTTATCGGACACGGGGCTCATTGTAGGACAAAGTCCAGCGGGCGTGAGGAGACCGTGACGAAGCGCACGGATACGCGCCGGTTCGGGAAGCGGGGCGCGTCGTCCAGCAGCCGGTGACGCGTACCGGCGTGTGGAGGGGGATCGTGCGGAATCTGCGTCGGATGTGAGGAATCCACCGTTCTACGTCTTTCCTGGTGGGCGGGGGGACAGGGGTCCTGCTGCCGGGCGGCCGCGGCGGGCAGTCGGGCGGGTCCGTGTTTACCCGGAGCAGGACGGGTAGACAGGGGGTTGTGCACCTGCGCACCCCGCGGACCACGGGGGCGGCCTTCGCGGCCGTGAGGTCCCGGGGCACGGCGCGGGTGCTGGGTCGGGCGCCCACGGGGGTGAGCGCGCGGCCCGCGCCGGACCTCCGCTATCGGGGGATTCGAGAGGGTCCGGCGAGACGCGGAAGCTCCCGCGCGACCAGGTCGCGCGGGAGCTTTTCCCTTTCCGGAGGGCGGTTTGGCCGCCACGTGTTGTTGCACAGGGTTGCCGTATAACTACTCATGGTAAAAACTGGATGTGTTCCGCCGCCACGGCCCGTCCGCGGGCCTCCGCCCGAGAAGGAAGAACCCTCCCCGTGCCCATGAACCTGACGCGTGCCGCCCTCACCACGGCCGCCCTCCTGACCCTGGCCGGGCTGGCCGGTGCCCCCGTCCTGGCCGCCGAGGCCACCGCCGAGCCCACCGCTGAACCCAACACGGAGCCCTCCTGCGGCAGCCCCCTGGTGCTGTTCTCGCCCGGTGCGAGGGTCGAGGGCAGCAGTTGCTCGGTGGTGAGCACGGTCGATCAGGAGCTCCAGAGCCTCGGTCCGGGCGGCCTGCTGCCCACCATGCCCGGAACCGGCTGGTTCTGACGCCGGGCTCAGCCCTCCTCCGCGTGCCGGGGCACCACGACCACGGGCACCGGAGAACTGTGCATCACGCCCTGGCTGACCGACCCCAGCAGCACGCCGCGCACACCGCCCCGGCCGCGCGAGCCCACGACCACCAGGTCGGCCTCGGCGGCGGCCTCCACCAGCGCGTCCACCGGGTTGCGCTGGGTGCGCACGGCGGAGACGTCCACGGCGGCGGTGGCGTCGTCCATCACCTCGGCCAGCACGCCCGAGACGAGTTCCTCGGACTGGCGTTCCAGCAGTTCGTCGGGTGGCGTCCACCCCGATTCCGCGAGGGAGGCGGTGGCGAAGGGCAGCGGAACCTCCCAACTGTGCACCACCACGACCGAGGAGCCCTCCTGGAGCGCGGCCCGGTGCAGGGCGAAGTCCAGCGCGCGCCTGGAGTCCACCGAGCCGTCCACACCGACCGCGATCCGCAGCGGCCCCGAGAGCTTCGGCGGGCGTCCCTCGGCACCGGGGACGACGACCACCGGGCAGTGCGCCTTGGCGGCCAGCCGTATTCCAGCCGCGCCCGCCAGCACCGAGCGCACCGGACCCATGCCGCGCGAGCCCACGACCACCAGGTCCCCGTGGCCGGTGCGGTGCAGCAGTGCCAGCGGCGGTTCCTCCATCCCCAGCGCGGTCTCCACGCGCAGCCCCGGCCGCAGCGAGCGCACGTGCTCGGCGGCCTCCTCCAGGATGCGGCGGCCCTGGGCGGTCATCTCCTCCGTGGGGGGAAAGCGCCTGGGGCCCGCGTAGACCGACATCACGAGCGGCATGGACAGGGCGTGCACGACGTACAGGGGGAGCTGCCTGAGTTCGGCCTCCGCCGCGGCCCACTCCAGGGCTCCGCGCGCCGACGCCGATCCGTCGACGCCTACCGCGACCTTGGGTGAGGGGATCGGGTCATCGGGCATGGTTTCCTGCCTTCTCGTCGCGGGACGTGTTCTGCGGGAGGCGGATTCCTCCCACCGCAGAGCGTGCCCTACGGCGGGGGCCCGCACCCGCCGCGGCGGCGGTGTGGCGCGAAAAACGTCCGCCTCTCGGCGCGGTTCCCCTACCCGGGCCGCCCGCGCGGACGCACTCGTATGAGCCGTGGGGGATGGGTGATGCCGTGTGCCGGGTGGGATGTACACCGAGGCCAAGGGCGTTCTCCCGAGCTCCGCAGCGCCGCGCACGCGGAGGTGGACGGGTCTCCCCGGGCAGCGCGACAGGGGCGCCCGGCCCGCACTGGTGCCCCTGTCCGCATTCGGCCACGACCCCGCACACCCCCGGCGGGTACACCTCCGTGTGGAGGTGGTCATGTCAGGGAACTGCCCAGCGGGCCAGCACGACTGGCGATCCGGCCCCAACGGCACGGCCAGGTGCAGCAGATGCGGAGCGATCAGCTCGAAGAACTACTGACCACCGACCTCTCATGCCGGGGGGCGGCAGTCCACACAGTCCTCCCGGCACTCGCCGTAGTTCGTCATCGACATCGACTTGCACCGTGTGCACAGCAACCGCTTCCCGCCCGGCGGGTCGTGCCGCCACTGGTGGTGGCCCCGGCGGCAGATCCCGGACGGCTGGATACGGGTGCGGTCTGTGGAGGTCTCCATGGATGCTCACCGTAGCCGTGACGGGACAGGCGGGGAAGGCCAATCGGCCACACCCGCACTCAGCTCCTGCCCAAGCTCCGCCCTCCGGTACGGCCTCCTGGTCCAGAGTGTGGGCGAGTTCGTTGGTGATGGCGAAGTCGCGATAGCGGTTAGGAGGCAGCGGGGATGAGCGCCGCCGTGTGCTGTGTGAGGATGTACGCAGATGCCAAGAGCGCTCAGCATGCCCCGCGTGAAGGTTGCGGGGAGATAACGGCTCGCCTTTTCGCAGGTCGTTAAGCGTGAGCCCCGCGCACGCGGGGATGGACCGTAGGGTGACGCACTCCGAGAGAGCGTCACCCGGTGAGCCCCGCGCACGCGGGGATGGACCGGCCAGCCTCCCACCCGCCCGCGGGGCGCTCTGGTGAGCCCCGCGCACGCGGGGATGGACCGCCCCCGCCCACGACGCGACCACGGTGGTTGACGTGAGCCCCGCGCACGCGGGGATGGACCGAGGACGCTGACGTGGACACCTACCAGATCAGTGAGCCCCGCGCACGCGGGGATGGACCGCCCAAGTGGTCGGCGTCCATCCGCCACACACGGTGAGCCCCGCGCACGCGGGGATGGACCGCCGCCCTGGTGGGAGGGTGGACCGGTGACCCCGTGAGCCCCGCGCACGCGGGGATGGACCGTTCACCCCCCGGCGTCCGGTGACCCGTGCTCCGTGAGCCCCGCGCACGCGGGGATGGACCGCCGAGCACGCTGTAGCCCTGCTCACGCAGCCGGTGAGCCCCGCGCACGCGGGGATGGACCGTTGGCGACGGGAGTGCCGCCCTTGCGTGTTGCGTGAGCCCCGCGCACGCGGGGATGGACCTCCACGCCTCCATCTCGGCGAGGGTGATGCCGCGTGAGCCCCGCGCACGCGGGGATGGACCGATCCCCGAGGCGCAAACCATTCCGTCGTTCCGTGAGCCCCGCGCACGCGGGGATGGACCGTCCCTCTACGGCGGGCTGCGGTACCGTCTGAAGTGAGCCCCGCGCACGCGGGGATGGACCGGAACCGGCGGGGCGCCGCGTCGTCGGGGTGGAGTGAGCCCCGCGCACGCGGGGATGGACCGAAGCGCACCGACGACACCACCACCGGCGGCCAGTGAGCCCCGCGCACGCGGGGATGGACCGGGCGACGTGGCCGCCCCCGCCGCCGAGCTGTAGTGAGCCCCGCGCACGCGGGGATGGACCGTGCGGATCACTATCACCGCGGCCGGGAGCAACGTGAGCCCCGCGCACGCGGGGATGGACCGGAGACCACCGTGACCTCGACCGTGACGCCCCCGTGAGCCCCGCGCACGCGGGGATGGACCGATCGTCGACGGGCTCTCCCTCACGGAGAACTAGTGAGCCCCGCGCACGCGGGGATGGACCGGCACCCTGGTCGTCCTTGTGGCGGATGATCGGTGAGCCCCGCGCACGCGGGGATGGACCGCTGGCGTTCGACCCCAAGTTCGGCCGGTCCGTGTGAGCCCCGCGCACGCGGGGATGGACCGCGGACCGCAGCCCAGAAAGAGGATTTCATTTTGTGAGCCCCGCGCACGCGGGGATGGACCGCCCGTCCAGGACGGGGGGCGGCCAGGTGCGCGGTGAGCCCCGCGCACGCGGGGATGGACCGGCCGCCAAGCTCGCGGCCCGAACCAACGCCGCGTGAGCCCCGCGCACGCGGGGATGGACCGACCTTTTGGCGCCCGTCCTAGAGCGGTTCCGCGTGAGCCCCGCGCACGCGGGGATGGACCGCACGGGTTCGCGCGCATGGACGCTGAGATCGGGTGAGCCCCGCGCACGCGGGGATGGACCGGGGCACCGCGCGCTGGTGTCGCCGACGGGCACGTGAGCCCCGCGCACGCGGGGATGGACCGGGGGTGCCGGGGTGGCGTTCAACGCGGGCGCGGTGAGCCCCGCGCACGCGGGGATGGACCGCGCACGAACGCGCTCGGGCGGGCGGCCTCGGGGTGAGCCCCGCGCACGCGGGGATGGACCGGAGACATGATGCTCGCTCACAACACCATCAACGTGAGCCCCGCGCACGCGGGGATGGACCGCCGCTGGTGCACACGTTCGCGCGCAGCCCTTCGTGAGCCCCGCGCACGCGGGGATGGACCGCCATCGAGTGGGTGCGTGAGCGTCTGCCCGGGGTGAGCCCCGCGCACGCGGGGATGGACCGCCATCGAGTGGGTGCGTGAGCGTCTGCCCGGGGTGAGCCCCGCGCACGCGGGGATGGACCGGACCGCCTGTCCGAGCTCGGGTATGAGCTGCCGTGAGCCCCGCGCACGCGGGGATGGACCGGGGTCGCCGGTGCCGATGTAGATCCGGTGTCGGTGAGCCCCGCGCACGCGGGGATGGACCGGACACCCCATGGGCAAGCAGGACGAGACCGATGTGAGCCCCGCGCACGCGGGGATGGACCGTCTTGCCACAGGTCCTCTGTCATGACGATGGGGTGAGCCCCGCGCACGCGGGGATGGACCGGGTATGGGAAATCGCCCCTGAGAGAGCGCGTTGTGAGCCCCGCGCACGCGGGGATGGACCGGGTTGGTGTTCTCCGGGGTCTGCTCCAGCGCGGTGAGCCCCGCGCACGCGGGGATGGACCGGCCACCGGCAACCGCTCAGCGAGCGTCGCCGCGTGAGCCCCGCGCACGCGGGGATGGACCGGTCCCGACGACGTTCTCCCCGGACTCGTTCAGTGAGCCCCGCGCACGCGGGGATGGACCGGGGCAGGAACGTCCGGGCGACCTGGTGTTCCCGTGAGCCCCGCGCACGCGGGGATGGACCGAGGCCGCCATGCAGATGGCGCGCTTCGGCGAGGTGAGCCCCGCGCACGCGGGGATGGACCGGTCATCCGGTTCTGGTTCGGGGAGTGCTACGTGAGCCCCGCGCACGCGGGGATGGACCGCCGCTTTTCTTCACGGCGTGCTTGCGGCCGGGGTGAGCCCCGCGCACGCGGGGATGGACCGTCCTGGTTGCCGCGGATGCCTTCCAGCGGGCGGTGAGCCCCGCGCACGCGGGGATGGACCGCGGATCGTGTGGGTGTCGCCGGACGGCACTGAGTGAGCCCCGCGCACGCGGGGATGGACCGACACACCAGACACCGAGCGGACCGGGAACCACGTGAGCCCCGCGCACGCGGGGATGGACCGTCGACGGTGGCCTGCACCCCGTTCTCGGAGATGTGAGCCCCGCGCACGCGGGGATGGACCGGCCCCGGGGTAGCCGACCGGGGCCACCGTGTGGTGAGCCCCGCGCACGCGGGGATGGACCGGCCTCGTCGGCTCCCGCTCCGTCGTCGGCGCCGTGAGCCCCGCGCACGCGGGGATGGACCGCTGGCGCGGATGGACGCCACCGAGACCCTGCGGTGAGCCCCGCGCACGCGGGGATGGACCGGACGCCTTCGAGGCCAGCACCCTGAACGACCTGTGAGCCCCGCGCACGCGGGGATGGACCGCTTCCGTTCGCGGACGTCTTCGACGGGCAGGTGTGAGCCCCGCGCACGCGGGGATGGACCGGTGCGGGAGGACGTGCTCGCGCAGGAACGGGTGTGAGCCCCGCGCACGCGGGGATGGACCGCAGTAGACACCAGAACCAACCAGCACGTCGGCGTGAGCCCCGCGCACGCGGGGATGGACCGTAGCCGCCCGGGACGGCGTCCTCCGGCGCGTCGTGAGCCCCGCGCACGCGGGGATGGACCGATCTCCTTCTTCTTGCGGTTCGTGTGGGGTCTGTGAGCCCCGCGCACGCGGGGATGGACCGCAGCTCCACACGGTCCAGCTCCTTGCCTCGGGGTGAGCCCCGCGCACGCGGGGATGGACCGTTCCGCATGGGCGACGCAAGGTAAAGAGAAGGGTGAGCCCCGCGCACGCGGGGATGGACCGCGCGCCCTGGAGCACGCGGAGCAGGCGCCCGAGTGAGCCCCGCGCACGCGGGGATGGACCGGCGCGTGCCGTGTGCGGCTGCCCGCGTCCTCGGTGAGCCCCGCGCACGCGGGGATGGACCGAAGAGGACGTTGACCCGGGCCGGGGAGGTGCCGTGAGCCCCGCGCACGCGGGGATGGACCGGTTTTCCTCAGCTTGGGGTAGGCCATCTGTACGTGAGCCCCGCGCACGCGGGGATGGACCCGTCTTGGGAAACTCCCGCCTGGCGCGGCCGGGTCTCGGTACGCTCGCCGGGACGGTGGTGCCGAGACGCGAGAGGGCCTGTGGTGCGGGAGATCGAGACGAAGTACCGGGTGGCCGACCTCGAAGCGCTGCTGGCCGCGCTCAAACAGGCCGGGGTGTACATGAGCGACCCCGCCTACCAGGACGACCAGGCCTACGCCCCCGCCGGCTGGCGGCCGAAGCTGGGCCGGGTCGGCCACACCTTCGCCCGTGTGCGCACCCAGGACAGCGTGCACCTGCTGACCACGAAGACCCCGCTGGCCAACGCCATGGAGTGCGTGGAGTACGAGACCATCGTCGCCGACCGCGAGCAGATGCACGGGGCCCTGCTGGCGCTGGGCTACGAACCCACGGTGCGCATCGTCAAGCACCGTCGCACCGGCACCACAGGGCCCATCGGGGTGTGCGTGGACCTGGTCGAGGGCCTGGGCGCCTTCATCGAACTGGAACTGGTGGTCGATGACGACCGCGACGGCCTGGCCGCCCAGGCCGAACTCGACGCGTGGGCGCGAGGGCTCGACGTGGCCCTGGAACGCACCACCGACACCTACGACACCCTCGTGCGCGCCGCGACGGCCTGACGGCTTCGCCAGTCGTGCAGCACGGCTCCGATCCCTTCGAACCAGGCCTGCATGTCCGTGGCGGTATATGAGATGGAGTTGGACGGTGGTCCGTTGGTGCGCTAAACCGTCCGGATTTCGCAACCGTTCTCCAGGTCGGTTACAGCGGCACCTCGGCCACGGTCAGGTCCAGGTCGCGGACCATGACCTCGCTGAGCTGGCGCAACTGCGTCTCGGTCACCTTAGCCCCGCGCAAAGATGACAGGCCCGACAACCCGGACAGGTCGCTCGCCCGCAGGTCTGCACCGGCCAGGGATGTGCCCTGGAGGTCCACACCGAAGGCGCAGTCGTCGAAGACCGCCTTGCGCAGGTCGCATCCCTCGAAGGAGGCCTCTTTGAACGAGCAGCCCACGAACGCCACGTCACTCACGGCCCTGACCTGGGCCCAGGTGGCGTAGTCGAACTGGCAGCCCTCGAAGACCACGTCCCGCAGGGACACCCGCACCAGTGACACACCCATCAGCCTTGACGTGCGGAACCGGCACCGGTCGAGGGCGACGTCCACCAGACGGTGCGAGGACAGGTCCACCGACCGGAAGTCGGTGTTGGTGACCCTTTCCTCCTCCAGAGGGTTCGGGTGCGGCCAGGAGGCCACCGGGGCCTCGTCGTCGCTGGGCAGGAGTACTTTCGCGCCTCGAATTCGGGCTGTCTCCACGAAACCTTTCCCGTTCTACTTGCTCCAGTTGTCCCAGGTGGAACGGTTGTCCCAGGGGCCACCGTTCTTGTTGTCCCAGGTGTCGCGGTTGTCGAACCGCCCTACCGGGGTACTCGGCTGGAGTCGCCTGATCAGGTCGGCGACCTCACAGGATCGCTCAAGCACGGCCATGACACTGTTCATCGTTCACACTCCCATCCTCTCGCCCAGCGCGTGGGCGAGTTCGATCTTCGAATTGCGGCAGTAGGCGGTCTCGGTGACGGTGAAGTCCCCGTGCTCGAAGTACTTGTTCGAGGCTTGTCCTCCCTGGCAGAACGCGAAGAACTCGCACTCCTGACGGCACCGCCGTACGCCCTTGGTGTACTCGCGCACATAGGAGGTATCGGTGGCGCGGTTGAGGATGGCGGCCAAAGTCTCGTCCAGGACGTTGCCGATGACGAAGTCGCCGTAGCGGTCGTCCTTGACCCCGAGCAGTTCCGGGGAGAGCACGACCACGTCGCCGTTGGTCCCCACGGTCGGGATCGGGTCGTGGAGGACTGCGTCCCACCGGTCCTTGCGTCCGGCACGCGCGTCAGCCAGGTAGCCCAGGAGCCGGTCGGCCTCGCGCACACGCAGAGGGCTCCCGGTGTCGAGGCGGTCGAACATCTTCCGCCAGAAGAAGCGCACGAGTTCGGAAGGGATGGTCTGCCGGTCGTCGTTGGCGCCTTCGAGTTCCTCGATGTTGAAGCCGACACCGGTGGCGCCCAGATCCTCGAAGAAGTCCAGCAGAGGCTCGGGCTGTGTGACGGTCTGCGCGGTGAGCACGCAGATGGCGGAGAAGGCGATGCCGTGGGTGCGTAGCCGGGAGATGCCGCGCATCGCCCGGTCGAAGGACGGCTTGCCACCCCAGTCGGTGCGTGATCGGTTGGCCGCCTGTGGGCCGTCGATGCTCACGCCCACACGGAAGCCGTAGCGGTGGAAGAGGCCGCACCAGGCGCCATCGATGAGGGTGGCGTTGGTCTGGACGAAGTGACGGACTCTGCCCTGGTGGCGAAGGGGCTCGAACGGCTCCAGGAGAGCGCGGAAGCGGTCGCGTCGGGTGGTCAGGGGCTCACCACCGTGCCAGACCACGTCCACCACGTCCCCGCCCTGGTCGGCGATCCCCCGCGCGAGGGCTTCGGTGACCGGGACGGGCATCTCCAGACGGGTCTTGCGCTCAGCGGCGGGCAGATAGCAGTAGGAGCAGTTGAGGTTGCACAGTGTGTTCGGCTGGAGGATCAGCGACTGGAAGCGGGGGGCCAACACGACCTCTTCTGTGTCCTGGTCACGCTGGTGAGGAACACGTCGAGATGTGGCCCGTCCCGGGGTGCTGGTGATCGGCATGGGGTGACCGTAAGGCGCGAACGCCTCACGGTTTCGCAGCCGTCGGAGGGTAAAAGACCCTCAGGAATCTGCGGGTCGGCTCAGACCACTCCGGCTCTGCGAGCCAAGGGGCGCAGCTCGGGGGTGGAGCGACGGTGTTCCCGACGCAGCAGTTCGGTCAGGACGCCTGCGGTCCCCTGGTGGTAGCGGATGAGCTCGGGGGCCAGGTGTTCGGCGTCCAGGAGGGTGTGGACCGCTGCGGCGTCCTGGCGGCGCTGTGTGTAGGCCCGGGCCAGGTCCAAACTGACCTGGGCGCGTCGGCTGATCAGCCCGGCGGGGAGTGCGCTGACGTCGAGGTTCTCCCCCACTTCCACCGCGGTACGTGCGTCACCGATCGCTATGGCGGTGCTGATGGTGTGGATGGCGACGTTGGTCCTGCCGAACGCCGTCCCGTGCAGGTTGCGGTCTCCGTCGAGGCTTTCGGCCGCGCGGTGGGCTTGGCGGAGCAGGCGCGGCACGGCTACCCGGTCGAACTCCGCGGCGGCGGCCACGGCCGCCGCCAGGTGCAGTCCGCCGTAGACGCTCAGTTCCTCAGGGTTTCCGGGTCTCATCCGGCGTTCGAGCGTGCCCGCCGCGCCCATCGCCAGCTCTGCCGCTTCGGCGGGGCGTCCGCGTGAGATGAACATATACGCCATCCGATAAGCGGCCACGGCGGTCAACAGGGGCTGATCGGCCCATGCGGCGGCTGACATGGCGCGGTCTGCGGCCTGCCAGGCCAGGTCTTTCTCTCCCACTTTGCGTAGCAGGGCGGCCGTGGTGTTGTAGACCATGGCTCTGGCCGCGCACGCCGCAGGACGATCGGCCCCGGGGCTGTGCGCGGCGTCCTCCGCGTCCCGGATCAATCGGGGCAGGCGTCGTCCGACCTCGTCGTAACGGGCCGCCTGGTAGGCGGCATAGGTGCGGTGGGCCTGGGCGAACAGCACGTCCGGGTCGACCCGGAGTTCGGCTCGTGCCTCGGCGATGATGGTCTCCAGCGTGGAGTAGCGCATCATGGCCCGCTCGATCGTGCGGGCGGCGTCGTAGCGCATATCGGTGACCGCCTCGGATTCGGTACCGGTTCCGGTTAGTTCGGTGAGGTCCAGCCGGAGCACGCGCGACAAACGGTTCAGGACCTCGTGTGAGTCCACCGTGAGGATTCCGCGTTCGACCTGGGAGAGCCAGGATTCGGAGCGCCCCACGAGTCCGGCGAGCACGCTCTGGGAGTAGCCGCGTCTGCGGCGGGCGCGTTTGATCGTCTGGCCTCGGGTGGCGGGGTCCACGCTGTGCCTTTCGGTCAGAGGCTGATCACGGTGTCGAGGACGTGTCGCCAGGTGGGCATGCGGCGCTCGTAGGGCGCGTCGGGGTCGTACAGGACGGTGACCGCCTCCATCGCGCGCAGGGTCTCCAGGGACCGGGCGAAGGCGGGGTGGGAGGCGAGTTGGGGTTTGCAGTGGGGCACCACCACGGTGGGTACCCGGTAGCCGACCATCTCGCACAGCAGGGAGACCGCGAAGTTGTCCGCGATGCCCTGGGCGAACTTGTTGACGGTGTTGAAGGTCAGGGGGCAGGCCAGAACGGCGTCGGCGGGAGGAAGACTCTTGCCGGTTCCGGGCCTACGGAAGTCGACACGGACCGGCTCGCCGGTCAGCTCCTCCAACCGCTCCTGGTCGTGGAAGCGCATGCCCGCCGGGGTGGAGAGTGCCGTCACCCGCCAGTCCCGGGCCTGGAAGGCCTGCACGAGTTCGGCGGTCCCTTCGGGAGCAGTCGCCCCGGACACCACCAGATAGAGGGTTCGCGACATGGCCAGAGTCTAGAACGCGCCCGGTCCATGGACTGGGGGTCCATGGACCTTCGAATGCTGTTTGAGGGCATTCGGCAGGACGGTGGGACTCCGCTCTGTCCTGGGTTTGCTGCTAGACCACGGTCGGCCCGCCTTCAGAATCGTGTGTGCGGACCGGCTCGTGACGGCGTCAGGGGGTGGGGGTGGTTTCGTCCGGTTGGTTGAGGAGGGTGGCGATGTGTTCTTTGGGGTAGCGGCGTGCTCCGCCGGGGGTGCGGAAGGGTTTGAGGACGTTGTCCCATCGGCCTCGGTGGAGGCTGCGGGGTCGGATGTTGAACAGGGCGGCGACTTCGCTGGGTGTGAGGACGTCGGGTCGGCCGTCGAGGAGGTAGCGGTAGTCGGGCATGAGGGGCTTTCCGTGTCCGGTGTTGGGTGTGGTGGATCGGGTGGCCCCGCCTCCCCGGGGAAGGAGGAGGCGGGGCTTCGGGCTGGTGTTGAGGGCAACGGCCCGTCCGCACCGGCCCGGGGGACAGGTGGGTGGTGCGGAGCATGGAGCGGCTGGTCTGCCGGGGGGAACGGGCTACCAGGGGAAGACGGCGCGGACGGTGATCGCGCCGCAGGAGTGCTGTTTCCAGTCCCAGTAGGAGCACAGGGCCTCGACCAGGCGCAGGCCGTTGCCGCTGGGGCGCAGGGGTTCGGGGT
>NZ_LEKI01000152.1:0-13661 GCF_001029525.1 Nocardiopsis sp. RV163
GGGTTAGCCTCGATTCGGGGGCGCTGCGGTCTGCCGTGGCCGCCGTGCGGCGCCCCCGTGTTCCATGATCCCAGCGCGCCCGTCCGGCGTGCAACCGGCTTCCACAGCCTGTGGACAACCGCGCACCACCGCCCGGCCGATCCCCAGCACTCGCCCCGCGCAGACTCGGCTGCCCTGCACGGTCCGAGCCCGCCGCCCCGCGCACGCTCACACACCGCTCACGCGGCCCCACAGCCGCGCACACGGACGGGGGCGCCCCCTGGTCGGGAGCGCCCCCGTCCGACGCTTTCACGCGTCTCACAGGCGCTCGTGCGGCTCGGCGCCCGCCGTCGGCTACTTGCCCGCGGCGTCCTTGTCGAGCTTCTCCACGATCAGCCGGTACAACTGGCGGGGACGGCCCGGCTGGAGGGTCCGGTTGGGCGGCAGCGGCCACGCCAGCCCTTCCTCCACCAGGGTCCGCAGCAGCCGGCGCGCGGTCCGGGAGGTGACACCGAGCATCCGCCCGGCGTTCTCCGCGTCGACCACCAGCGGCCCGTCCTCCTCGGCGATCTTCTCCGAAAGCCGAATCAGCGTCTCGCGTCCCTTGGTCCGCAGCGGTTCGGAGGACTGCCGTGCTGGCGCGCGCTGGGCGGGCACCAGGGAACGGCCCTCGCGGTCCACCGCGAAGCTCTGCCGCGACGCCTGGGCGCGGTTCAGCGCGGCCCGGGCGTGGGCCTCGGCGTCCTGGGTGGTCCGCCCCATGCCGATGCCGACCTCGATCGCGATCCCCAGCTCCGCCTTGATCCGCTCCACGAACGGCGGCTGCCGGAAACCCTCGGTCGCGGTCACGAGCGACCCGCGAGTCGCCGTCACCATGAACGAATGGTCGTCCAGCCGGTGCGCCGTGGCGTTGATCCGGTGGGCCTCCTGGAGCAGCAGCCTGTGCAGGGACAGCCGCAGCTCCTCCCGCCAGTACCGGGGCGTCGAACGCCGCGTCGAGTCCCGCAGGGTGGGCACGTCGACCACCACCACGCCCAGCTGGGCCTCCTCCAGGCGGTGGTGCGCCCCCAGCAGACCCGCGGTCTGCAGGGCGCTGCGCACACCCGCGTTGGTGGGCCGCAGCCTGACCACCGGCACGCCGATGGCCTCCAGGCGCTCGGCGACCCCGCGCACGCAGGTGATGGCCATCTTGGTGGCCTTGCGCCGCCACAACCCCTCGTGGAAGGACGTGAGCTGCGCGGTGTTGGTGAGCTCCTCGTGCACGTGGATCCCGTCCACGGGCAGGTCGACCTCGGAGTAGGCCTCCACCACGTCGGCGCGGCTGAGCACGTCCAGACTGGCTCTGGTCGGGTCGTAGCGCTCGTCCAGGGTCGCCCGGAGCAGGGCCTCGTGCAGGCTGGCCCCGCCGAGGGGCACGAAGGTGGCGGGCATCGTCAGCACACCGGCCTTGCGCGCGAACTCGTAGGGGACAGGGCTGGCGAACAGGTACGCGTCGATCGCCGAACCCAGCCTGACGACCTTGTCCGTCGCCTCTTGCTCATCTCGGTACGCGGCGGCGATGAGTCTGGCGTTGAGGGGCCCCGTGGACCCCGGACCCATGAGCATGACCCGTTCGACCACCTCATGGGGTCCTATGACGCCGATCGTCAAATCGCCAGTACGCTGGGCACTCACCTCGGGTTGCTCCCCGCTACCATTCCACGCTCTTCACTATGTGCGCCCACTGGTTTCCCGACCCGATCTCTGTCACGGCATGATTGCCGAGATCGTACCCATTGTGCGGGGCCAAAGAAGATCGTTTTCCATATCAACGCCGAAAGCCCGGGTGGGAGGCGGGCTCCCACCCCGGCTTGAACTGCGCTTTCGGCTCCCTACGAGACGACGACGCGCTCCACGTCAGCGCCTAGCGCAGCGAGCCGGGTCGCGAACTGAGCGTGACCGCGGTCCACCAGATAGCCGGGCGCCACGATTGTCTCACCTTCGGCGACCAGTCCGGCGAGGACCAGGGCCGCACCGGTGCGCAGGTCGTGGGCGATGACCTCGGTGCCGCGCAGGTCGGTGGTGCCGTGCACGATCGCGCGGGTGCCCTCGACCTCGATCTTGGCGCCCATCTTGGTGAGCTCGTCGGCCAGGGCGAACCGGCCGTCGTAGATGGCCTCGTGGATGTAGCTCTCGCCCTCGGCCAGGGTGGCCAGGGCCATCAGCGGCGACTGGAGGTCGGTGGCGAAGCCGGGGAAGGGCGAGGTCACGGCGTTGATCGGCCGCAGCGGCACCGACGGGTCCCGGTGGACGTGCAGGACGGCGCCCTCCTGGGAGAAGCCCACGCCCATCTGCTCCAGCTTCCAGCGGGCCACGCCCAGGTGGTCCAGCTGGGCACCCACGAGGCTGACGTCACCGCCGGTGGCGGCGACGGTCATCGCGAACACGCCCGCGTCGATGCGGTCGGACATGATGGTGTGCTCGACCGCGGTGAGTTCCTTGACACCCTCGACGGTGATGAAGCCCGTGCCGCCGCCGCTGATCTTGGCGCCCATGGCGCTCAGGAAGTTGATGACGTCGATGACCTCGGGCTCCAGGGCCGCGTGCTCGATCACGGTGGTGCCCGGAGCCAGCACCGCGGCCATGATGAGGTTCTCGGTGCCCGTGTGGGACGGGGTGTCCAGGTACAGGCGGCCGCCGCGGAGGTTGCTGGCCTCGACGTTGATGTGGTTGCGCTCGGGGTCCTCGGTGACCTCGGCGCCCAGGCGCGCGAAGCCCCGGTAGTGGAAGTCCAGGTTGCGGCTTCCCAGGTTGCATCCGCCGACGCCCTCGATGCGGGCGCGGCCGGTGCGGTGCATCAGCGCCGGGACGAAGAGCACGGAGCCGCGGAAACGGGCCGCGATATCGGCGGGCAGGACGGCCCGCTCGGGGTCGTTGAGGTTGGACGCGTCGATGACGACGGTGCGCTCGGCCTCGTGGAACTCGACCTTGGCACCCACGTGCTCGGCGAGCTCCAGAGCTCGGTAGACGTCCTCGATGACCGGGACGTTCCGCAGCACCGTACGGCCCCTGGCCGCGAGGAGGGCGGCCCCGATCATCGGCAGGACGGCGTTCTTCGCGCCTTGGATGAACGCCGTTCCACTGAGGGGGCGTCCGCCGCGGACGCGGTAACGAACCTCCTGGCCCATGCTCATGTGCTCCTTTGTGAGGCAGATGTGGAAAAAAGGTCACCCTCGTCGGGCTTCGCCTGTGTGCGTATGAGACGCGGGTTTCCCCTGGAACGTTGCGACATCATGCGTGTGACCTGCGCGGCCAGTGAACCGGTGTTCGCGAGAACTCTATAGCACCCGTTCGCATGTACCGGTCCAGGACGTGGTATACCCGCAGATCGGGGGGTGGAGTCCCGCCAAACGGCCAAAGAGGTATTCCGCCAACGGGAAAGACCGGGGATGCCGTGCGTATGGTTGTTCGCCCGCCTCCGGTGACCCGCACAACGTCACCACCATACGTGCTCTCGGACCCGAATCGGCGGTCGCGTGCGTCGAATCACCCCCGCGCGGTGCCTCACAGGGCGGGCTTCGTCCCGGTCAGACGCTCGTAGATCTCCACGTAACGGTCAAGAGTGCGCTGTACCACGTGTTCGGGCAGCTCCGGCGGCGGCGTCTCCGAGGCGCGGTCCCACCCGGACTCCGGCGAGCGCAGCCAGTCCCGAAGGACCTGCTTGTCGAAGGAGGTCTGCGGCCCGCCCGGCGCCCACGTGTCGGCGGGCCAGTAGCGGGAGGAGTCGGGGGTGAACACCTCGTCGGCCAGCACCAGGTTCCCCGACGCGTCGCGCCCGTACTCGAACTTGGTGTCGGCGAGGATGATGCCGCGCTCGCGGGCCAGCTCCCGGCCGCGTCCGTACACGCGCAGGGTGAGGTCGCGCAGCTCGGCGGCCAGTTCGTCCCCGTGCGCTGCGGCGACGGCCTCGAAGGAGACGTTCTCGTCGTGGTCGCCCACCTCGGCCTTGGTCGCCGGGGTGAAGATCGGCTCGGGCAGTTCGGAGCCGTCGACCAGTCCGTCGGGCAGCGCGATCCCGCACACGGTGCCGCCCGCCCGGTACTCCTCCAGGCCGGAACCGGTCAGGTAGCCGCGCGCCACGCACTCCACCGGCACCATGTCCAGCCTGCGGCACACCAGGGTCCTGCCCGCCCAGTCGGCGGGGGCGCCCTCGGGGACGACGTCGGACACGACGTGGTTGGGCACCAGGTCGCCCAGCCGCTCGAACCACCACAGGGAGAGCTGGGTGAGCAGCCGCCCCTTGCCGGGGATCTCGGTGGGCAGCACCCAGTCGTAGGCCGACACGCGGTCGCTGGCGACCATCACCAGCGCCCCGTCGGCCGCGGCGTACAGTTCGCGCACCTTGCCGGTGTGCAGGTGGGTGAGCCCTTCGACCCGGACGGGTTCGGGCCTGACGACGAAACCGCTCACGGTTTCCCCTCTCCTAGCACCGGCCGCCGGGCGGCGCCGGGCGGGTTGTCCACAGGTTCGGGAAGGGGCTGTGGAACGTGCCCCGGTCCGTGATGGACTTGGAAAGGGGGCCTCGAACCCCCTCCCCGTCGGGGTGCCCTGGGCACGCCCGCCCTCAGGCGTGCCCGCACCCCGCTACAGCTCGGCCGCGGCGCGCTCGGCGATGTCGGTGCGGTGGAACGAGCCGCGCAGCTCGATGCGCGCCACGGCCTCGTAGGCCCGCTCGCGCGCCTGGCGCAGGTCGACCCCGGTGCCGACGACGTTGAGCACCCGGCCCCCGTTCGACCGGACGCCGCCCGAGCCCTCCCCCCAGTCGGTGCCCGCGTGCAGCACGTACGCGCCCTCCAGCGAGTTGGCCTGGTCCAGACCGCCGATGGCGTCGCCCTTGACCGGGTCGCCGGGGTAGTTCTCGGCGGCCACCACCACGGTGACGGCGGCGCCCGGCTTCCACTGGAGGGAGCCGACGCTCCCCAGGCCTCCGGTGTCGGTGGCCTGGAGGACGGCGCCGATCGGGGTGGCCAGACGGTCCAGGACCACCTGGGTCTCCGGGTCGCCGAACCGGGCGTTGAACTCCACCACGCGCGGACCCCGCGACGTGAGCGCCAGCCCCACGTACAGCAGGCCCTGGTAGCGCTTGCCGCGCCGGTTCATCTCCACCAGGGTCGGCCGCACGACCGACTCCATGACCTCGTCCACCAGACCGGCCGGAGCCCACGGCAGCGGCGCGTACGCGCCCATGCCGCCCGTGTTGGGCCCCTGGTCGCCGTCGTAGGCGCGCTTGAAGTCCTGCGCGGGCAGCAGCGGTAGGGCGTGCAGCCCGTCGCTCAGCACGAAGAGGGACACCTCGGGGCCGTCGAGGAACTCCTCGATGACCACGCGGCCGCACTCGCGGGCGTGCTGTTCGGCGAGGGCGCGGTCCTCGGTCACAACGACGCCCTTGCCCGCGGCCAGGCCGTCGTTCTTGACCACGTAGGGCGTGCCGAACTCGTCGAGCGCCTCGGACACCTGGCTGGCGGTCCTGCACACCCGCGCCTTGGCGGTGGGCACCCCGGCGGCCTCCATGACCTCCTTGGCGAAGGCCTTGGAGCCCTCCAGGCGTGCGGCCCCCTGGTCGGGGCCGAACACCGGGATGCCCCGGTCGCGCAGGGCGTCCGCCACACCGGAGACCAGCGGGGCCTCCGGTCCGATGACGACCAGCTCGGCGCGGATGCGCGCGGCCAGCTCGGTGACGGCCAGGCCGTCGGTCACGTTGAGCACGTGGTTCTCGGCCAGCTCCGAGATGCCGGGGTTGCCCGGGGCGCTGTGGATGCTGGTGACACCCGGGTCCAGGGACAGGGCGCGGACCAGAGCGTGCTCGCGGCCTCCGCCGCCGAGAACGAGGGCTTTCACTACTGGGGGCCTCTTCGTGTTGAAGGCGGACAGAGGGGGGTCAGACCAGGGAGCGGAGCTGGAGCGTCTCGTCGCGGCCGGGTCCGACACCGATGGCGGAGATCGGGGCCCCCGCCATCTCCTCAAGGGTACGCACGTAGGCCTGTGCGTTCTTGGGGAGTTCGTCGAACGTCCGGACGCCGGTGATGTCCTCGGACCAGCCGTCGAGGTACTCGTAGACGGGCTTCGCGTGGTGGAAGTCGGTCTGGGTCATCGGGATCTCGTCGTGGCGGACGCCGTCGACCTCGTAGGCCACGCACACGGGGATGCGCTCCAGGCCGGTGAGCACGTCGAGCTTGGTGAGGAAGAAGTCGGTGACGCCGTTGACCCGCGTGGCGTAGCGCGCGATGGGCGCGTCGAACCAGCCGCAGCGGCGGTTGCGGCCGGTGGTGACTCCGTACTCGCCGCCCTGGGTGCGCAGCCACTCGCCCTGCTCGTCGAGCAGCTCGGTGGGGAAGGGGCCCGAGCCCACACGGGTGGTGTAGGCCTTGAGGATGCCCACGACCTTGGTGATGCGAGTGGGGCCGATACCGGACCCGGCCGCCGCGCCGCCCGAGGTGGGGGAGGAGGAGGTCACGAACGGGTAGGTGCCGTGGTCGATGTCCAGCAGGGTGCCCTGCGAGCCCTCCAGGTACACCGTCTTGCCCTCGTCGAGCGCCTTGTTCAGGATCAGGGAGGTGTCGGCGACGTAGGGGCGCAGCTGCTCGGCGTAGCCCAGGTACTCCTCGATGATCGGCTCGGCCTCCAGGCCGCGCCGGTTGTACACCTTGGTGAGCAGCTGGTTCTTGTCGTGCAGGGCCAGCTCGATCTTCTTGCGCAGGATCTTGGGGTCGAACATGTCCTGGACGCGCACGCCCTGGCGGGAGACCTTGTCGGCGTAGGTCGGGCCGATGCCGCGCCCGGTGGTGCCGATCTTGCCCTTGCCGAGGAAGCGCTCGCTGACCTTGTCCAGCGCCCGGTGGTAGGGCATGATCAGGTGCGCGTTCGCCGAGATGAGCAGGCGGGACGTGTCCACGCCGCGCTCGTTGAGGCCGCGCAGCTCCTCCAGCAGCACGCCCGGGTCGATGACGACCCCGTTGGCGATGACCGGCACCACGTTCGGGGACAGGATGCCCGAGGGCAGCAGGTGCAGGGCGTACTTCTGGTCGCCGATGACCACGGTGTGCCCGGCGTTGTTCCCGCCCTGGTAGCGCACCACGTAGTCCACGCGGTCGCCGACAAGGTCGGTCGCCTTGCCCTTGCCCTCGTCGCCCCACTGGGCACCCACGAGCGTGATCGCCGGCATTGGTCTCTACCTCTTCGCTCGACACCTGACCCGGGGCTTTCCGGCCCCGAACACGGAAAACCCCTGGCGCAAGGCTGCGACAGGGGCCGTTGCGTATTGAGGGTACACGACCAGGGCATCCGGGTTAAGTGGGGCACCGTGGCACGTGCGACACACGGGCCCCACCAGAACCGGGGAGGGCGAGGCGTGGACGGGCCGTCCGGAACCCGTGCGGGGCCCGGACGACCCGGCGGTCGGCGGGCGGGCGTGTCAGCCGTTGAGCGCCTCGTCGGCCTCGGCGCTGGACTCGCGCAGGAAGGCGGCGCAGCGCTCGGCCTCGTCGGTGTCACCGATCTCCGCCGAGGCCCTGCCCAGGGCGTGCAGCGCGCGCAGGAAGCCCCGGTTGGGCTCGTGCTCCCAGGGGATCGGGCCGTGGCCCTTCCACCCCGAACGGCGCAACTGGTCCAGGCCGCGGTGGTAGCCGGTCCGGGCGTAGGCGTAGGCGGCCACCGGCTGGCCGTCGGCCAGGGCCAGCTCCGCCAGCCGCGCCCACGCCGCCGAGTACTCGGGGAAGCGCCCGGCGACCGGTGTGGGGTCGTCGGCGGAGGCGAGGGCCTCGCGGGCCCCGGGGTTGTCGGCCAGGCGCGTCTCGGGCGGCTCGTTGAGCAGGTTCTGGTGCAGGTTCATGGCCCCCATCCTGCCACCGTGCGGCCTGGTCCGCCTGAGGACTCCGTGCCACCCGGCCAAGCGCTCCCCCTCCCACCGGAGCCGCGCACGGGGGCGGGGAGGGGACGAGCCAGCAGCGCCCCCGGAAAACGCGGTGCCCGGCGGCCGAGGCCGCCGGGCACCGTTCGCGGACCGCCGAACCGGTGGCGGGACGCGACTACTTCATCTTGTTGCCCGCGGACTTCAGGTGCTGGGCGGCCTCCACGATACGGGCGGCCATGCCGGCCTCGGCCGCCTTGCCGTAGGCGCGGGGGTCGTAGGCCTTCTTGTCGCCGATCTCGCCGTCGATCTTCAGCACGCCGTCGTAGTTCTTCATGATGTGGTCGACCACGGGGCGCGTGTAGGCGTACTGCGTGTCGGTGTCGACGTTCATCTTCACCACGCCGTACTCGATGGCCTCGTGGATCTCCTCCGTGGTGGAGCCGGAGCCGCCGTGGAAGACGAAGTCGAACGCCTTGGCCCGGCCGTACTTCTCGGCGACGGCCTCCTGGGCCTTCTTGAGCACCTCCGGGCGCAGCTTGACGAAGCCCGGCTTGTAGGAGCCGTGCACGTTGCCGAAGGTCAGGGCCGTCATGTAGTAGCCCTTCTCGCCCAGGCCCAGCACCTCGGCGGTGCGCAGGGCGTCGTTCGGCGTGGTGTAGAGCTTCTCGTTGATCTCGCCGACGATGCCGTCCTCCTCACCGCCGACGACGCCCACCTCGATCTCCAGGATCGTCCGGGCGGCCTTGGAAGCGGCCAGCAGCTCCTCGGCGATCTGGAGGTTCTCCTCCAGCTCGACCGCCGAGCCGTCCCACATGTGGGACTGGAACAGCGGCTCCTGACCCTTGGCCACGCGCTCCTTGGAGATCTCCAGCAGCGGGCGGACGAAGCCGTCGAGCTTGTTCTTGGGGCAGTGGTCGGTGTGGAGGGCGATGTTCACGGAGTACTTCTCGGCCACGACGCGGGCGAACTCGGCGAAGGCGACCGAGCCGGTGACCATGTCCTTGACCGTGGCGCCGGACAGGAACTCCGCGCCGCCGGTGGAAATCTGGACGATGCCGTCGCTTTCGGCCTCGGCGAAGCCGCGCAGGGCGGCGTGCAGCGTCTGGCTGGAGGTCACGTTGATGGCCGGGTAGGCGAAGCCCTCGGACTTCGCGCGGCTCAGCATCTCGGTGTAGACCTCGGGGCTGGCGATGGGCATGCTTGACTCTCCCTGGATTCGGCCTGGAGCGAGCGGCCGCCGGTATCACGCCGACGGCACCCCACGTGCGTTGCCCCGGTGGAGACGGACGTCGGGGGGAGGCGGCCCTCGGGCCGTGCGTCCGGGTGTGTCCACCAGGTGTCACCCAAGTATCCCGAATACCCGGAGCCGTTGAAAAGGTCTAGACCAAATTGCTCGGTGTTGTCGGTGTAGACGCAGTTGGCGGGGGTCGGCGGCCGGGCTCCGCGCGCCCGGTTTCGACGGAGAGTGACCCCTCCATCCCCGTTGTGACGGAATCGCGGGGGGCGTGGGGCTTCCAGGCGACTGCTGTCGCTTTTTGCCGTGATACGCGCTACATTCGACGCCGTGGGAAGGCATAGGAATGATCCTCGCGGCGTTGGCCAGGTAATAGCCATCGTCGGGGCCGTCGTGCTCCTGGTGGCGCTCCTGGCCCTGGGCGGTTTCTTCCTCTACCGCTCCCTCCCCGGCACCAGCGTGAGCGCCAACGCCTCGGAGACCGCGGGCGAGAGCGCGGAGCCCAGCAGCATGGGCGTCCTGTACGTCCGCGTCGTCGGAGAGTCCAGCGACGTCTTCGTCCGCGTTCCCGGCGGCGACGTCCTGATGGACCAGAACATGAGCCGGGGCCAGTCGGTCAACTACGCGACCGCCGTCGAGGGCCTGGAGGTCGCCATCGGCGACCCCGCCGCCGTCGAGGTCTTCGTCGACGGCGACGAGCGCGACGTCTCCGAC
Organism: Nocardiopsis sp. RV163; assembly: GCF_001029525.1. Taxonomy (NCBI): domain Bacteria; kingdom Bacillati; phylum Actinomycetota; class Actinomycetes; order Streptosporangiales; family Nocardiopsidaceae; genus Nocardiopsis; species Nocardiopsis sp. RV163. Next base: position 9,816 of record NZ_LEKI01000152.1, read on the forward strand.
CGCGAGCCCGGCTTCAGCTTCACGATCGACCCGCAGGAGGGCTGAGGCCGTCCGGGGCCCGGACCCCCTCGGCGGCACCCGTCCCACGGAGAAGGGCCGCCGGAACGCCCGCGCGGCGCCCCGCGGCCCGCGGTTGCTAGACGTCCAGGTCGGAGACCCCGTACACCGCCCGGTACTCCAGGCCCTCCTCGGTGACCCGCTCGCGCGCGCCCCGGTCCAGGATCAGCGCGACCGCCACCACCTCGGCGCCCGCCTCGCGCAGCGCCTCCACGGCCGTCAGCACCGAGCCGCCGGTGGTGGAGGTGTCCTCCAGGGCGAGCACGCGCCGCCCGCGCACGTCGGCCCCCTCGATCCGCTTCTGGAGGCCGTGCGCCTTGCCCGCCTTGCGCACCACGAAGGCGTCCAGCGTGCGCCCGCGAGCGTGCGCGGCGTGCAGCATGGCGGCGGCCACGGGGTCCGCGCCCAGCGTCAGGCCGCCGACGGCGTCGAACTCCAGGTCCGCGACGTTGTCCAACATGACCGAGCCGACCAGCGGCGCGGCCTTCCCGTCCAGGGTGACCCGGCGCAGGTCGACGTAGTAGTCGGCCTCCATGCCCGAGGACAGGGTCACCTTGCCGCGCACGACCGCCTTATCGTTGATCTGACGCAGGAGTTCATCACGTTCGCTCATGATCAGTGAGCCTAGAACACCGGACGGGACGCGGGCGCACCGCGTCGCCCCCGGTGGGAGGGACGGCCATGCCGCAGTCCGGGGACACGGTCCGGGTGGAGACCACCGTCGACAGCAGGGACGGCGCGGAACGGCTGGCGCGGTCGGTGGTCGAGCACCGGCTGGCGGCCTGCGCGCAGGTGAGCGGGCCCATCACCAGCTTCTACCGCTGGGAGGGCCGGGTCCGGGCCGACGAGGAGTGGACGGTGGTGGTCAAGACCGCCGCCGACCGGCTGGACGAGCTCACCGCGCACCTCGGCGAGGTCCACCCCTACGACGTTCCCGAGGTCGTCGCCGTGCCCGTCACCGGAGGCAGCCCCGCCTACCTGGAGTGGGTGCGCGGCGAGACCCGGGGAGGCACCTCCGCGTGATCGCCGTCCTGCTCCCCCCGACCCTCGGCGGACCCACGCGGCTGCCCGGCCTGGCCGACCGGTTGGCCGGGTACGGCATCACCGCCGTCCGCCCCGAGGTGGGCGGCGACGAGCACCCGCCGCACGCGGCCCGCTACGTCGCCCGCGCCAGCTTGGAGGTCAACCGCCTGGTCGCGCCGGACGCGCCGACAGCCCTCGTGGCCGAGGGCGGTGCCGGACCGCTGCTGGGCGCCGTGGGCGCGGCCCAGCGGGCGGCGCACCGGCCGGTGTTCGGCTACGTGCTGGTGGACGCGTTCCTGCCCCAGCCGGGCGGCCCCACCCGCGCGGACGTCGCGAGGACGCAGAGCCCAGAGGGCGCGGCCCCGGACACGGCGGTCCACCCCGGGGAACCCGCCGGCTACCGGACCGAGCCGCTGCCGACGGTCTCCGACTGGCCGGACGCGCCGTGCGGCTACCTGCTCACCGACCCGGGCCTTCGCCATGCGGCCCGCCTGGCGCGACTGCGAGGCTGGAGCGTGCGCGAGGCGGCCCCGGATGAGGCGTCCGAGGCCCTGGCCGCGCTGCTGGTGGAGCTGCGCGGCGGCTCCTGAGCCGCCGCCCGGACCGGTGCCGGGGCTCCCGGGCCGGTTCGGTGCTCCCCCGGCGGTGCCGGGGGCGGGACGCGCGGTTCCGGACCTCGGAGCCGGGCGTCGGAAAACCGGATGACACCGCCGGGCGGGCTCCGGAGAATCGGCGCATGATCACCGACCACTTCCCGCCCCTGGGCCTGCGGCTGACCACACCGCGCCTCGAACTGCGGATCCCGTCCTTCGACGACCTCGGGCGACTGGCCGGGGTCGCGGTCGGGGGCGTCCACGACCCGGACACGATGCCCTTCACCGAGCCCTGGACCGACCGGCCGCCGGACGAGCTCGCCCTCGGGGTGGTGCAGCACAACCTGGGGGTCCTCGCCTCGTGGAAGCCACGGGACTGGGGCCTCAACCTCGTCGTGGTCCACGAGGGCGCCGTGGTGGGCGTCCAGGACATGCGGGCGCGCGACTTCGCGGTCACGCGCCAGGTGGGCACCGGGTCGTGGCTGGGAAGGGCCCACCAGGGCCGGGGTATCGGCACCGAGATGCGCGCCGCCGTGCTGCACCTGGCCTTCGAGGGGCTGGGAGCGGTGGCCGCGGTGTCGTCGGTGTTCGAGGGCAACACCGCCTCGGAGCGGGTCTGCGAACGCCTGGGGTACCGCGGGAACGGGTTCGACCTGATCGAGGTGAGGGGAGAGCGGGTGGTGGAGAACCACTACCGGCTGACCAGGCGGGACTGGGCGCAGCACCGCACGGTCCCGGTCGCCGTGACGGGCCTGGAGCCGTGCCTGCCGTTCTTCGGGCTGGACGGGGCCGGGGCGGAGTAGCGCCGGGCGCGCCTACGGCGAGGGGGTCGGCGCGGTGTCGGCGGCGGCCGAGCCGGGCCCGCGCGCGGTCACGAGGGGGACCAGCAGGCCGACCAGGAGGCCGGTCAGCATGCCCAGCCCGGTGACCACGCCGCTGACGAGGGGCACCCAGTCGGGGTGCCCGGTGAGGGCCATCGCCAGCCCCGCGGCGCCGAGCACCGACATGTAGACGGCGACGCCCAGGAGCGAGCGGGTCCGCCAGTGCCGGGCCAGCGGGAGGAAGTGCAGACCGACGGCGAGGGCGATCCAGGCCACGTTGGCCTGCATGGGCGCGTCCAAGGCGCGCAGCACCCGGATGCCTCCGAAGAGCAGGACCGCCTCCAACAGCACGACCGCGCCGTAGAAGGCGTCGAACCGTATCCGCGGCCCCTCGCGGCCGGGTTCCGGGCCGGGACCGGACCGGCGGCCCGTGACCGCCGTCAGCGCGACCACCCCGACGAGCGCCGCGACCGCGAACACCCGCAGCACGAGGGCGACGGTGGGATCGAGCGGCGGCCCGGAGTTGGCCAGGACGAAGGCGAGGCCGAAACCCGCGCCGATGAGGGGTCCCGCGAATCGCGTCATCGCGCGAACGTACCAGCGTGCGAGCCGGAGTCCAAGGGTGTCTTCGAGCCGTTCGTCCCCCCGCTCCTTCCCGGAGGCGCCGCATCACGCAGCGCGTTCGCGCGGCGGGTGCGCCGCGGCCCGGACGGAACCGCTAGCGGCGGACCCGGACGACCACCGTGCCCGCCGCCTTGTCGTGGAGGCACTTGCGGGTCCTCCCGTCGCGCAGGGGCCACAGGACGTTGGTGACCGACCAGGGCAGGAGCCAGTTGACCGGGTTGGTGTGCCCGGGCGCGTAGAGCAGCGCCCGGACGAGCGCGCGACCGGCCCCGACCCTTCCACCGCCGTCGGACCGCACCACCCACAGGCCCATGAGCATCTTGCCGACCGACCGTCCCCACAGGCGGACCTGGAGCCACTCCGACACGATGGGCAGCAGGAAGAAGTTGAAGATGTAGACCACCATGAAAGCGGTCTCGCCGGGGCCGCCGTCCATCTCGCCGCCGCCTATGGCTGCGCTGACGAGGGTTCCCAGCAGCATCATGGCGAACCAGAGGACACCGAAGACGATCGTGTCGAGAAGCCGGGCCACGAAGCGCACCCCCATCTCGGCGCGGCCGATCTCGGGGTTGTGCGGGTTCCAGTGCCCCGGGTCGGTGAGCGCCGGGGGAAGCCAGTTCTGCGGCGGTGGGTAGTAGCCCTGATGCCCGTGCGCGTAAGGGGTCTGGTGGGGCGCGGGGTACACGGGGGCCTGCGGTGGCGCCGCGTACGCGGGCGCGCTCGGGGCC
>NZ_LEKI01000153.1:0-13605 GCF_001029525.1 Nocardiopsis sp. RV163
CCGCCCTGGAGGGTGAGTCGGCGCAGCGAGTCGTGCCGGTGTACGTGCAGGCTCAGCTCGGTGGTGCCGCGCACCGCGAACTCGGTCAGCCGGGGGAGGTGGACCAGGACCGGGTCGCCGCCGTCGTGCTCGGGGACATGCGGGAGACCTTCTCCGTGCAGTGCCCCGACCCCATCAAGCGCGCGCTCCTGGAGGTGGCGCCGGACCTGACCGGGCTGCGCTCCCTCTTCTACTGCGACGTCACCTTCGATCAGGTCGAGGTCTCGTGGGTCGAACTGGGCGACATGGCCCCGGTCCTGGACGCCCTCCCCCGGCTGACCGAGTTCGCGGTGCGCGGCACCACCGAGCTGAGCCTGCACGTACACCGGCACGACTCGCTGCGCCGACTCACCCTCCAGGGCGGAGGACTGCCCGCCGAGCTCACCCGCGAGATCGTCTCGTCCGGGCTGCCGAACCTGGAGCACCTGGAACTGTGGCTGGGAGTGGAGGAGTACGGGGGCGGCACCGCCCCGGAGGACCTCGCCCCGGTCCTGTCCGGCGAGGCCTTCCCCGCGCTGCGCTCGCTGGGCCTGCGCAACGCCGAGCACACCGACGACTGGGTCGCGGTCCTGGCAGAGGCGTCCGTCACCCCCCGCCTGCACACCCTGGACCTGTCCCTGGGGACCCTCACCGACAAGGGCGCCCGGACCCTTGTCGGGGCCGCGCCGGCCTTCGCGCACCTGAAACGGCTCGACCTGCACCACCACTACCTGTCCGAGGTCATGCAGGAGCGCGTCCGGTCCGTCTTCGCCGGGGCCGGCGTGGACGTGGACCTGTCCGAACGCGAGGTCGGCAGCGACTGGGAGGACGAGGACTTCGACTACGACTCGGCCGGTTTCTACACAGCCGTCAGCGAGTAGGGCCCGCGCCGTCCATCGTGTCGCCCCGTGCTGCTAGATATGTTCCTGCCCGAAACCCCGAGGTAGGAGCCCCCTGTGCCGAACAGCCACCACGTCACCGAGTTCGCGGGTCTGCCCGTGGTCGAGTTCCCCGCGGTCGACACCGAGGAGGGCGGCAGCGCCTACACCGAGGATCCGCCCCAGTCCCCCGAGGCGCTGGCCGCCGCGGTCGCCGGCCCCGGCTCGGTGGCGTGGCGGCTGCGCGTGTCGTCGGTCTACCCGGCCGAGGACTTCCGGGACTACTTCGCCCGCTTCCTCGCGGCCGTGGACACCGGCCGGATCCGAGCCCTGATCGTCGGCGGCTGGGGCGACTTCGAGGAGGAGCCGCCCTCGACCGTCCCGCGCGACGCGCTCATCGCCGACGCCGACGCGTTCCCCGAACTGCGTGCGCTGTTCTTCGGCGAGATCCTCCAGGAGGAGTACGAGATCTCCTGGATCCACCAGAGCGACCTGGCCCCCCTGGTGGCGGCGTTCCCCCTGCTGGAGGAACTGACCGTGCGCGGCACCGGCGACCCCTACCTGGGCGACGGCAAGCTGGAGATGGCCCTGGCCGAGCACACCGGCCTGCGGACCCTGGTCCTGCAGACCGGCGGCCTGCCCGGCCAGGTCGCGCGCGAGGTAGCCGCCTCGCCGCTGCCCTCCCTGGAGAACCTCGAACTGTGGCTGGGCGTGGAGGGCTACCGGGGTGACACCACCCCGGACGACCTGGCGCGCGTGCTCTCCGGCGAGGCCTTCCCCGAGCTGCGGTACCTGGGCCTGCGCAACGCCGAGGACGTGGACGGGTGGATCCCAGTCCTGGCCCAGGCACCCGTCCTGGCCTCCCTGGACGTCCTGGACCTGTCCCTGGGCATCCTCACCGACAAGGGCGGACGGGCCCTGATCGACTCCGCGTCCGCGTTCGCGGGGCTGCGCCGCCTGGACCTGCACCACCACTACATGTCAGAGGACGTGCGGGCGCGGCTCCGCGCCGCCCTGCCCGGCGTGGAGGTGGACCTGTCCGAGCCGCGGGAGCCGTACACCCGCGGGGGCGGCGAACCGTACTACTACACCGCGGTCGCGGAGTGAGCCCCGGACGCCCCCTGGTCGTGGTGGGGGTCCCCGGCCACCGGCGTCTGGAGCTGTTCGGCGCCGCGGCCGGGGCCCTCGGCCTGCCCGGACCGGTGGTCGTGCCGTGGCGGGCGCTGGCCGCCGGGCCGGTGGAGCTGCCGGAGGGCGCACTGGTCCGGGTGGACTCCCCGGGCGGCGACGCCGAGACCGAGCGCCTGCTGCGGGGCTGGGAGAGCGTCCCCGACCCGTACCGGGCCGAGGGCACCGGCGACCGGCACGCCGGGTTCCGGGCCGCGCTGGACCGGCTCGCCGAGGCGGTGCGCGCCACGCCGGGCGCGGCCCTGCTCCAAGAGCCCGCCGACCTGGTGGACATGTGCGACAAGCGGCGCTGCCACGCCCGCCTGGCGGCGGCCGGGGTGCCGGTGCCGCCCGCCCTGCCCGGGCAGGTCACCGGCTACGCTTCGCTGCGCGCGGCGATGGAGGCCCACCGCTGGCCGAGGGTGTTCGTCAAGCCCGCGCACGGCTCCTCGGCCTCCGGCGTGGTGGCGCTGGCCACCGCCTCGGGCGGACGGGTCCGCGCGGTCACCTCGGCCGACCTGGTCCGGGGCGCCGACGGCTCCGTGGAGCTGTACAACAGTCTGCGGCTGCGCACCTACACCCGCGAGGAGGACGTCACGGCGGTGGTGGACGCCCTGGCCCCCGACCACCTGCACGTGGAGCGGTGGGTGCCCAAGGCGGGGTTCGCGGGCAAGGCGGTGGACCTGCGCGTGGTGGTGGTCGCTGGCCGGGCCACCCACTTCGTGGTGCGCTCCTCGTCCTCGCCCATGACCAACCTGCACCTGGGCAACGCCCGGGGCGACCTGGCGGCCCTGCGGGAGTCGGTGGGCCCCCGAGCCTGGGAGCGGGCGACGGCCACGGCCGAGGCCGCCGCCGCGTGCTTCCCGCGCACCCTGCACGCCGGGGTGGACCTGCTCGCCTCCCCGGGGTGGCGGGAGTTCGCCGTGTGCGAGGTCAACGCCTTCGGCGACCTGCTCCCCGGCGTCCTGCACGAGGGCCGCGACACCTACGCCGAGCAGCTCCACGCCCTGGCCGCCGGCCGTTTCCCCGTCCCCGAACCCGAGAGCGCATGAACAGCACCGCACCCGACATGAACGCCGTGGTGGGCACGCACGACATCCTGCTGCTCACCCTGGACACCCTGCGCCACGACGTGGCCGACGAGCTGGCCGAGGCGGGCCGCACCCCGAACCTGGCCCGGCTGCTGCCGGGCGGGCGGTGGGAGCGCTGCCGGGGACCCCGGCAGCGCGTCCACCGCGCCCGGCACCTGGACCTTCGAGGAGCCAGACCTGGCCTCGGGGCTGGCCCGGGCCGGATACCACACGGCCTGCGTGGGGGGCACGGGCTTCTTCAACCGGCGGTCGGCGGTGGGCTCGGTCATCCCGGACATGTTCGCCGAGAGCCACTGGGAGGAGTCCTTCGGCGTGACCGACCCCCGGTCCTTCGAGCACCAGGTGGCGTGCGCGGCCCGGATCGCCGGGGAGCGCCCCGCGGACCAGCCCCTGTTCCTGCTGCTCAACGCTTCGGCGCTGCACCAGCCCAACTGGTTCCACCTGCCCGGAGCCGTCCGGGAGGACGGCGACACCAGGGAGAGCCACGCCGCGGCCCTGGAGTACGTGGACCGGCACCTGCCGCCGCTGCTGGCCGCGATGTCGGCCCGCCGCCCCTGCTTCGCGATCGTGTGCTCCGACCACGGCACCGCCTACGGGGAGGACGGCTACAGCGGCCACCGGATCGGCCACGAGACCGTGTGGACGGTCCCCTACGTCCACGCGTTCCTGCCTCGGGGACGCACCACCCCCGCCGACGCACAGGAGGCGACCGCGTGAGCACCGACCTGACACCGCGCCCCGAACCGGTGCGCGCCGACTCCCCCTACCAGTCCTACGTCTACGCCTACCCGCACAAGAGCGCCTACCGGCCCTTCACCGAGCGCCCCGCCCTCGCCGACCTGTGGCGCGGCGAGGACGTCGGCGCGCTGTCGCTGTACGCGCACATCCCGTTCTGCGAGATGCGCTGCGGGTTCTGCAACCTGTTCACCCGCTCCACTCCCCCCGCCGAGCAGGTCACCGCCTACCTGGACGCGCTGGAGCGGCAGGCGGACGCGGTGGCCGGCGCGCTGCCGGAGGGCGCCGCCTTCGCCCGTGCGGCACTGGGCGGCGGCACCCCCACCTACCTGACCGCCGATGAGCTCACCCGGGTCTACGACCTCACCGAGCGCGCGTTCGGGGTGGACCTGTCCGCGATCCCGGTGTCGGTGGAGACCTCCCCGGCCACGGCCACGCCCGACCGGCTGGCGGTGCTCGACGCGCGCGGCGCCACCCGGATCAGCATGGGCGTGCAGAGCTTCCTGGACCCCGAGGCGCACGCGGCCGGTCGTCCGCAGAAGCGCGCCGAGGTGGACCGCGCGCTGGCCGCGATCCGCGAGCACGCCTCGGCCGACCTCAACCTCGACCTCATCTACGGCATCGACCGCCAGGACACCCGCACCTGGGCCTACTCCCTGGACACTGCGCTGGAGTGGGAGCCCGAGGAGGTCTACCTGTACCCGCTGTACGTGCGCCCGCTCACCGGACTGGGCCGCCGCGCCCGCGCGTGGGACGACCACCGGCTGGGCCTGTACCGGCAGGGCCGCGACCACCTGCGCGAACGCGGCTACGAGCAGGTGTCCATGCGCATGTTCCGGCGGTCGGACGCCCCGCGGGCGCGGACACCGGACCACTCCTGCCAGACAGACGGCATGGTGGGGCTGGGCTGCGGGGCCCGGTCCTACACCTGGGCCGCGCACTACTCCTTCGACTACGCGGTGGGCGTGGGGCGGGTGCGGTCGATCATCGCCGACTACACGGGCCGCGACCGAGCGGACTTCGGACGGGCCGAGGTGGGGTTGCGCATGGACGAAGGCGAGCGGCGCCGACGCCACCTGCTCCAGTCGCTGCTGCTCGCGGAGGGGATGGACACCGCCGCCTACGCCGACCGGTTCGGCTCCCGCCCCGAGGAGGACTTCGCCGCGACCCTGGCGGTGCTCGACGGGCGGGGCTGGCTGGAGCGGGACGGCGCACCGGACCTGCTGCGACTGTCCCCTGAGGGGCTCGCGCACTCCGACGCGGTGGGGCCGACGTTCTTCTCCGCCCGGGTGGCGGCCCTGATGGCCGACTACGAGGCCCGGTGAGCGCGGTGACCCCCTCCTCCCCGGTCCGGGCCCGCGCGCTTCCGCCGCACCTGACCCTGCTCTACCGCGGCCCGCTGGCCAGCTGCGACTACGACTGCCCGTACTGCCCCTTCGCCAAGCGGCGCGACAACCGCGAGACGCTGCGCGCCGACCGCGCCGCGCTGGAGCGGTTCACCGGCTGGGTGTCCGCGCTGGAGTCGGAGCACCCCGGCACCCGGGTCTCGGTGCTGTTCACCCCGTGGGGCGAGGGACTGGTGCGGTCCTGGTACCGGACCGCGATCACCCGGCTCAGCCACCTGCCGCACGTGGAGCGGGTGGCCATCCAGACCAACCTGAGCGGCCGCCTGGGCTGGCTGGCCGACTGCGACACCGGCACCGCCGCGCTGTGGACCACCTACCACCCCGGCCAGGTGGCCCATGAGCGCTTCCTGGCCAAGGCTCGCGAGCTGGACGGGATGGGGGTGCGGTTCAGCGTCGGCGTGGTCGGCCAGCCGGAGCACCTGGCGGCGGCCCGGCGGATGCGCGCCGATCTGCCCGAGCGGGTGTACCTGTGGGTGAACGCCGCCGAGGGGCGCGCCTACACCGACGCCGAGGCGGAACGGTGGCAGGCTTTGGACCCCCACTTCCACTACAGCCGCAGACCCCACCCCAGCCGGGGCCTGCCCTGCCGTACCGGTGACACTGTGCTGTCCGTGGACGGCGACGGCGACGTGCGCCGGTGCCACTTCGTGGACGCTCCGATGGGCAACCTCTACGACGGCTCGTTCGCGGCCGGGCTCGGCCCCCGCCCGTGCCCGCTGACAAGCTGCGACTGCCACATCGGTTACGTCCACCTGGAGTCCCTGGACCTGTACGACGTGTTCCGGGGCGGGGTGGTGGAACGTGTCCCCGCGGCCTTCGGCTCCCCGCTCCCGCTCGTGTGAGACGGGTCAAAACCGCTTCGCAACGCCACCGGGAACAGACATAATGCCCACCATGGTCTTTCCCCGGGTTATCGCGACCGATCTCGACGGCACACTCCTGGACGCGGGAGGCCTGGTCTCCGAACGCAACCGGCGGGCGCTGGTCGCCGCCGCGGAGGCGGGCGTCAAGGTGGTGGTCTCCACCGCTCGTCCGCCGCGGACCACCCAGCACATCGCCGAGCAGCTCCCCTGCGCCGCCGTGCTCTGCGGCAACGGCTCGCTGGCCCACGTGCCCGGCGACGAACCGCTGGTGCGCGCGATCTCCCCGGAGACCGCGCGCTCGGTGGTCGAGAAGATCAACGCGGAGCTGTCCGGGATCGGCTACGGCATCGAGACCGGCACCGACTTCTTCCACGACGCCGACTACCACCGGGAGCCGTGGCTGTCCGGCGAGTGGGTGCGCGAGGTGCTGGAGGACACCGAGACCCTGCTCAGGAGGGCCGCCCCGATCACCAAGCTGCTCGTGCGCTCCCGCGACATGCCGGTGGAGGAGCTGCACGAGACGGCCGCGGCGGCGGTCGGGGCGCTGGCGGAGGTGACCTACTCGGGCAGCTACAGCCTGCTGGAGCTGAGCGCGCCGGGCGTGAACAAGGGCAGCACCCTCGCGATGGTCTGCGAGCGGTGGGGGGTGGCCGCCGAGGAGGTGGTGGCCTTCGGCGACATGCCCAACGACCTGGCCGCCCTGTCCTGGGCGGGCGGGGGGCACGCCATGGCCAGCGGGCACCCGGACCTGCTCGACCCGGCGCTGGGGCTGCGGGTGGCCCCGCCCGCCAACGAGGACGGTGTGGGACGGGTGGTCGAGCAGCTCCTGGCAGAGCGGTGAAAACGCCTGGACCGCCGCCGGGCGCGTCTCCTAGGGTCGCCCCACACGCACCCGGAGGAGGGCCCGCCGTTGCCGCACCCAACCCAGATCGTCTCGTCCCTGGCCGACCCCGACCGCCTGGAGCTCTACGCCCGGGTGGTCGGCGCGGGAGCCGGCGGGCTGCCCGCCGAGGAGGTCCGCGCGCGGGGGTCGCGGGGGCGCCGGAACCTGGCCCGGCTCGTGGAAGCGGGGCTGGTGCGTGAGAACGGCGACCGCCTGGTGTGCGTGCCGGAGGTGTTCTCCGCCGCCCTGGAGGCGCACCGGCCGGTGCGCCGGGACCCGGTGGACGCGCTGTTCCACGAGGGACGGCTGAGCGCGCTGCCCGCCAGGCGGGAGCTGCGCGCGCGGGTCTTCGCGCGCGTCACCGAACGGTTCTTCGCCCCCGGGGCGACCTACACCGAGAAGCAGGTCAACGCCGCCCTGCGGTCCTGCTGCGACGACCACTCGGCCATGCGCCGCCACCTCGTGGACGGGGGCTACCTGACCCGCGACGACGACGGCGGCGCGTACCGGGTCGCGGCCCCCTGAGCCGTCGCGGGCGCCGGGACGGGGCGGGGCGGCTCAGGCCTCCACGCCGTCCACCTGCTCGTGGTAGGTGCGTCGGGTGCGCTCGGTGTGCTCGCTCATCAGCCGCAGCGCCGCGTCCGCGTCCCGGCCCTCGATGACGTCGACGAGGGCGGAGTGCTCGTCCCAGGAGGCGGCTCCGCGGACGCGGGCGACCGGGGCGTAGTACCAGCGCACCCGCCGGTCGACCTGCGCGGCCAGCTCGGCGAGCACCCGGTTGCCCGAGGCCTCGGTGACGGTGCGGTGGAAGTCGGCGTTGGCCCGGACGACGGCGTCGGTGTCGGCGCGGTCGGTGGCCGCGCGCCCGGCGGCGACCAGGTCGCGCAGCGTCCCGATCTGCTCGGCCGAGGCGTTCCGCGCGGCCAGGCGGGCCGACTCCGTCTCCAGCAGGGCGCGCACGGCCAGGAGCTGGTCGGCCTCGCTCTCGGTGGGCGTGTGCACGAACGCGCCGTACCCGGGCCGCAGGTCCACCCACCCCTCGTTGCTGAGCCGCTGCATGGCCTCGCGGACCGGCTGGCGCGAGACGCCGAGGGTCTGGGCCAGCTCGGTCTCGACCAGGTGCTGGCCGGGCGAGAGCGACCGGTTGGTGATGAGGTCGAGGATGGCCTCGTACACGGCTTCACGCAGCGGCACGGGGCGCTGGACCCGTCCCGCGACGGCGTTCAACCCCTGTGGGGACATAGGGCGGCTCCATCCGGATGCGTGGGCTTTGTAGACAGTGTACAAAAGGCGGCGGCCGCGTGCGTCCTCACGGCAGCTCGACGAGTTCGACGCGCCCGCTCCGGCGGCCGGGCGGCACGACCGCGAGGGCGTCGGCGACGGCGGCGGCGCGCAGGTCGGCCGAGCCGGTGCCGGGCAGTTCCACCGCCAGGTCGCGGCTGACGCGCACCGGAACCAGGCGGGTGTCGGCCGGATGGGGCCGCGTCGGTCCGATGAGCCGGACCCGTCGTCCCAGATGGGCGGGGTCGCGCCGGTCCGCGCGCCCGGCGAGCACCGGAACGAGCAGGGTGAGCGCGGCGGCCAGCGCGGCGCCGGGGTTGCCGGGCAGGCCCACGACCACGGTTCCCGAGGGCAGCACGGCGAGCACCTGCGGGTGCCCCGGGCGGCAGGCCACTCCGTCGACGACCGTCCGCGCGCCGAGCGCGCCGAGCGCCGGGCGCAGGTGGTCGGCGGGCCCGGCCGAGGAGGAGCCGCAGACCGCGACGACGTCGGAGGGCCCGGACGCCTCCAGTGCGCGGGCCGTGTCCCGGCGCCGGTCGGCGACCGCCAGCGCGGGCAGGCAGCGCCCTCCGGCCCAGGCGACCAGGCCGGGGAGCAGCGGGCCGATCGCGTCGCGTACGGCGCCCGGGCGCGGCCTCCCCCGGCGCACGACCTCGTCCCCGGTGACCAGGACGCGCACCGTGGGGCGCACCACGGGCAGCGTGTCCAGGCCCAGGCTCGCGGCCAGTCCCAGGAGGGCGGGGGTGACGGGGCTGCCGCGGCGCGCGGCCAGCGCCCCGGCGGGGGTGGTCTCGCCCTTGCGGCGGATGTGCCTTCCGGTCTCGGCCGCGCCGCGCACGCGCCCGGCGGACGCCGTCGCCCGCTCCCAGGGGAGGACGGCGGTGGTGCCCGCCGGCACGACGGCGCCCGTGGCGACCTCCACCGCCTCCCCCGGGTCCAGGCGGACGACGGGGCTCCACCGCCCGGCGAGCGAGCGGCCGAGGACGGTCCAGGGGCCCTCACCGGCCACCGCGTACCCGTCCATGGCCGCGCTGTCCAGTACCGGGACGTCGACCGCCGAGACGAGGTCGGCGCCGAGGGTGGCACCGAGGGCGCCGTCGAGCGGCTCCTCGGTTATGGGTTGTCCACCCTCGGCACCGGTCGCCCACGCCAGCTCCCTTGCCTTGGTCCAGGGCAGCGGTGCGCGTGGGCGGCTTTTCCGGTGAAGAAGCGGAGAAGTTTCCGGGGCAACCGGGTCGGGCATTCCTTCTCTCCCTGCCGTCGGGTGAAGAACGCTGCCCTGAAGCATACTGTATACAGTATTTCATGAAAAGGAGTCCTCATGCGAATCGCCGCACTCGGCGCCGGAGCGATCGGCGCCTACGCGGGAGCCGCGCTGCACAGGGGCGGGGCCGACGTGCACCTCATCGCGCGCGGCGAGCACCTGCGGGCCCTGCGCGAGCGGGGAGTCCGGGTCCTCAGCCCGCGCGGGGACTTCGACGCGCACCCCCACGCCACCGACGACCCCACCGGGGTCGGACCCGTGGACGCCGTCTTCCTCGGCCTGAAGACCCAGCACTACGCGGCCTGCGGTCCGCTGCTGCGCCCCCTGATGGGCCCCTCCACCATGGTCGTCGCCGCCCAGAACGGCATCCCCTGGTGGTACTTCCACGGGATCGAGGGGCCCCTGGCCGGGCACCGGATCGAGAGCGTGGACCCCGGCGGCGCGGTCGGCCGGACGATCCCGGTCGAGCGCGCCGTGGGCTGCGTGGTCTACGCGGCCACCGAGATCGCCGGGCCCGGGGTGATCCGGCACATCGAGGGGACCCGGTTCTCCATCGGCGAACCGGACCGCTCCCCCTCCCGGCGCTGCCGCGACCTCCAGGCCGCGATGGAGGCGGGCGGGCTCAAGTGCCCGATAGAGCGGGACCTGCGCGAGGAGATCTGGGTGAAGCCGATGGGCAGCGTCGTCTTCAACCCGCTGAGCGCGCTGAGCCGCTCCACCATGGCGCAGATCTGCCGCGACCGCCCGACCAGGGACCTGGCCCGCACCATGATGGCCGAGACCCTGGACGTGGCCGCGCGGCTGGGCGTGCGCCCCGCCGTCTCCATCGACCGGCGCATGGCCGGGGCCGAGCGCACCGGCGACCACCGCACCTCGACCCTGCACGACCTGGAGCGCGGCCGCCCCATGGAACTGGACGTCATCCTGTCCGCCGTGGTGGAACTGGCCGACCTGACCGGTGCCCCCGCCCCCGCCCTCCGGGCGGCGGACGCCGTCGCGGGACTCCTCAACGCGCGGATGCTCGACGCACCCGCCCCCGCGCACGCGACACCCTCCGTCGCCGCTTAGACGTGCTGACCGCAAAGGTCCGCAGGGCCCACCCGCTCCGTCGTGATCTTGTACTTATAGCGAGGTTGGACGGCCGAGACGCGCCATAAGTACAAGATCATCGCAGGTCAGAACCCACGTGACACACCAGTAACATTTCCGGCCAGCCCACCGTTCCCCACACTCTTGACCCTTGTCCGCACGGTCTCAATACTGTATGCAGTATCCGAAAAATGCCGCCGCCCGGCGGCCCGGACGAATCCGGCCACGAACACCGAGCGAGGCCACATGCGATCCGACGCACCCCCAGCACACCTCACCCGACTCACCCAGCCCCTCGTCCGAGACGGCGGCGAGCTGCGCCCGGCCTCCTGGGAGGAGGCCCTGGACCGCGCGGCCGCCGGGTTCCGGCGCGGGGCGGCCGAGCACGGACCCAACTCCTTCGGCATGCTCTCCTGCGCCCGCGCCACCAACGAGATGAACTTCATGGCGCAGAAGTTCACCCGCGTCGTCGTCGGCACCAACAACGTCGACTCGTGCAACCGCACCTGCCACGCGCCCAGCGTCGCGGGACTGGCCGCGGCCTTCGGCTCGGGCGGGGGCACCTCCTCCTACACCGAGATCGAGGACACCGACCTCATCGTGATCTGGGGCGGCAACCCGCGCTTCGCCCACCCGATCTTCTTCCAGCACGTGCTCAAGGCCGTGCGGCGCGGGGCGCGCCTGTTCGTCGTGGACCCCCGGCGCACCCCGACCGCGGAGTGGGCCGACCGCTGGCTGGGCCTGAACGTGGGCACCGACATCCCGCTGGCGCACGCCGTCGGCCGCGAGATCCTGCACGCGGGGCTGGCCAACGACACCTTCGTCCAGCGCGCCACCACCGGCCTGGAGGAGTACCGGGCGCTGGTCGAACCGTGGACGCTGGCCGCCGCCGAGGCCGAGACCGGCGTACCCGCCGAGGCCGTCCGCGAGCTGGCGCACGCCTACGCCCGCGCCGAGCGCGCCCAGCTGTGCTGGACGCTGGGCATCACCGAGCACCACAACGCCACCGACAACGTCCGTTCACTGATCAACCTGTCCCTGCTCACCGGGCACGTGGGGCGGTACGGCTCCGGACTCAACCCGCTGCGCGGCCAGAACAACGTGCAGGGCGGCGGCGACATGGGCGCCATCCCCGACCGGCTGGTCGGGTTCCAGGACATCCTGGACGCCCGGGTTCGCGCGCCCTTCGAGGCCGCCTGGGGACGCGAGATCCAGCCCGTCAGGGGCCTGAACCTGACCCAGATGTTCGAGGCGATGGACGAGCGAGAGCTCAGGACGCTCTACGTGATCGGGGAGAACCCCGTCCAGTCCGAGCCCGAGACGCACAAGACCACCCGCCGCCTGCGCGGCCTGGACCACCTGGTCGTGCAGGACATCTTCCTGACCCGCACCGCCGAACTGGCCGACGTGGTGCTCCCGGCCAGCGCGTCCTGGTGCGAGTCCGACGGCACCTTCACCAACAGCGAACGCCGCGTGCAGCTGGTGCGCAGGGCGCTGGACCCGCCGGAGGGCGCCCGCGACGACATCGAGATCATGTGCGACCTGGCCACCCGGCTGGGCCACGACTGGGCGCGGCCCTCGGCCGAGGAGATCTGGGACGAGGTCCGCTCGCTCTCCCCCATGCACCGGGGCATGAGCTACGCGCGCCTGGCCGAGCTGCACGGCATCCAGTGGCCGTGCTACTCCGAGGACGCCGTGGAGCCGAGCTACCTGCACGCGCGGCTGTGGTCGGAGGACCCGGCCGAGCGCGGCGAACCCGCGCCGTTCGGGATCGTGGGCCACTCGCCGCCGGTGGACCTGCTGGACGAGGACTTCCCCTTCCGGCTGACCACCGGCCGGCGGCTGGACGACTACAACACCGGGGTGCAGACCAGCGGGTTCTCCTCGCCGCTGCGCCGGGGCGAACTGCTGGACCTGTCCCCCGAGGACGCGGCCGAGCTCGGCGTCGGCGACGGGGAGACGGTCCGGGTGACCTCCCGGCGGGGCTCGGTGCTGGTGCCGGTCTCGGTCACCGGGGCCATGCGGCCCGGCCTGGTGTTCATGACCTTCCACTTCCCCGATCAGGTGGACACCCAACTGCTCACCATCGACGCCACGGACCCCATCGCGGGGACCGCGGAGTACAAGGCCGCCGCCGTGCGGATCGAACGGGTGGAGCGGTCCGCCCGCCGGGCCGCCGCCGCGAGCTGAGGGAGAAGGGTAGGGCCGTGCCGTCGCCCCAGCCCCCTGCGGCGGCGGCACGGCCCGTCATGCCGGGTCAGCGCCCTGCGATCGCGGCCCGAACGCTCGGGCGCATCCTTACGCGATCTTACCGCTTACAGGGGTTGTCAACCCGAACACCGCCATCATACTGTTCTCTGTATACAGAATCCTGTGATCTGGATTACACTCGATATGAGGTGACCACGGCGTGGACCTGCGATTCCTGGACGAGACGCCCACCGCCGCCGAACGCGAGGCCGTCGAGAGCGTGCTCGGGCCGCCCGAGTCCGGCTGGGACGGCGGTACACGCCAGGACGCCGACCTGCGCTACGCGCGGGGCGGTCACTCCGCCCGCGACCGGCGCGACCTCCTCCTCCCGGCCCTGCACGCGGTGAACGACCGCGTGGGCTGGATCAGCCGCCCCGCCCTCGACCACATCTGCCGCAGGCTGACCGTCCCCCCGGCGGAGGCCTACGCCGTCGCCTCCTTCTACGCGATGTTCGCCCTGCACCGCAGGCCCCGCCGGGTCGTGCACCTGTGCACCGACATCGCCTGCGCGGCGGCCGGCTCGGACGGGATGCGCGCCCGGCTGGCCGAACGCCTCGGCCCGGCCGGCGGCCACGACGGTGAGGCGGCCTGGCACGAGAGCCCGTGCCTGGGCATGTGCGAGCGCGCGCCCGCCGCCCTGGCCCTGGAGGCGGGCGCCCCCGCCCGGTACGCCGTCGCCG
>NZ_LEKI01000154.1:0-13566 GCF_001029525.1 Nocardiopsis sp. RV163
GAGTAGATGTCGTGGTGGGGCGGCGTCGGGCTCATCTCCCCGCCGCCCCACCACGACATCTACTCCATCGAGGACCTCGCCCAGCTCATCCACGACCTCAAGAACGCCAACCCCTCCGCACGGGTCCACGTCAAACTGGTCTCCGAGGCGGGCGTGGGCACCGTCGCCGCCGGCGTGTCCAAGGCGCACGCCGACGTCGTCCTCATCTCCGGCCACGACGGAGGCACCGGCGCCTCGCCGCTGACCTCCCTCAAGCACGCGGGCACCCCCTGGGAACTCGGCCTCGCCGAAACCCAGCAGACCCTGCTGCTCAACGGCCTGCGCGACCGCATCGTCGTCCAGGCCGACGGCCAGATGAAGACCGGCCGCGACGTCGTCATCGCCGCCCTGCTCGGCGCCGAGGAGTACGGCTTCGCCACCGCACCCCTCGTCGTCTCCGGCTGCATCATGATGCGCGTGTGCCACCTGGACACCTGCCCCGTCGGCGTCGCCACCCAGAACCCGCTCCTGCGCGAGCGCTTCTCCGGCAAGGCCGAGTACGTCGTCAACTTCTTCGAGTTCATCGCCCAGGAGGTCCGCGAGTACCTCGCCCAGCTCGGCTTCCGCAGCCTGGACGAGGCCGTCGGCTCCATCGACCTGCTCGACACCGCCGACGCCGTCACCCACTGGAAGGCCCAGGGGCTGGACCTGTCGCCCATCCTGCACGAGGTCGAACCCCGCGCCGGCGACCACCGCGTCCAGCAGCGTCTCCAGGACCACGGCCTGGAGAAGGCCCTGGACAACACCCTCATCCAGCTCAGCGAGGGCGCCCTGGACTTCGGCCAGCCCGTACGCCTCGAACTGCCCGTACGCAACGTCAACCGCACCGTCGGCACCATGCTCGGACACGAGGTCACCAAGCGCCACGGCGCCAACGGCCTCCCCGACGGCACCATCGACGTCTCCTTCACCGGATCCGCGGGCCAGTCCTTCGGCGCCTTCGTGCCCAGGGGCGTCACCCTGCGCCTGTCCGGAGACGCCAACGACTACGTCGGCAAGGGCCTGTCCGGCGGACGCGTCATCGTCCGACCCGACAACGCCTCCCAGCTCGTCGCCGAGGACCACATCATCGCCGGAAACGTCATCGGCTACGGCGCCACCTCCGGAGAGATCCTCCTGCGCGGCGTCGTCGGCGAACGCTTCTGCGTCCGCAACTCCGGCGCAGTCGCCGTCGTCGAGGGCATCGGCGACCACGGCTGCGAGTACATGACCGGCGGCCGGGCCGTCGTCCTGGGCCGCACCGGACGCAACTTCGCCGCCGGCATGTCCGGAGGCATCGCCTACGTCCTGGACCTGGACCGCGAACGCGTCAACACCGAGATGGTAGAGATCGAGGCCCTCACCGACGAGGACCGCGCGTTCCTCACCGACGTCCTCACCCGCCACCGCGCCGAGACCGGATCGACCGTCGCCGACCGCGTCCTCAACGACGGCGACGCCGGACTCGACCGCATCGCCAAGATCATGCCGCGCGACTACAAGCGCGTCCTGCTCGCCCAGGCCGAGGCCGAACGCGAGGGCCGCGACGTCAACGAGGCCGTCATGGCCTCCGCACAGTCCTGACACGAGAGGAGGAAGGCACATGGCCGACCCCAAGGGCTTCCTGAAGACCACCGAGCGAGAGCTCCCCAAGCACCGACCCGTCGACGTGCGCATCCAGGACTGGCGCGAGGTCTACGAGGACTTCGACCGGGGAACCGTCACCAAGCAGGCCTCGCGCTGCATGGACTGCGGCATCCCCTTCTGCCACAACGGCTGCCCGCTCGGCAACCTCATCCCCGAGTGGAACAACCTCGTCCACACCCACGACTGGGCCGAGGCGATCGAACGCCTGCACGCCACCAACAACTTCCCGGAGTTCACCGGCAGGCTCTGCCCCGCCCCGTGCGAATCCGCGTGCGTGCTCGGCATCAACCAACCCGCCGTCACCATCAAGAACGTCGAGGTCTCCATCATCGACCGCGCGTGGGAGGAGGGCTGGGTCAAGCCCCTGCCCCCCACCACCCGCACCGGCAAGAAGGTCGCCGTCGTCGGCTCCGGCCCCGCCGGACTCGCCGCCGCCCAGCAGCTCACCCGCGCCGGACACGACGTCACCGTCTACGAACGCGCCGACCGCATCGGCGGCCTCCTGCGCTACGGCATCCCCGAGTTCAAGATGGAGAAGCGGCACATCGACCGCCGCCTCGCCCAGATGAGCGCCGAGGGCACCACCTTCCGCGCCGGAGTCGACGTCGGCACCGACATCACCGCCGACCAGCTGCGCGCCGACCACGACGCCGTCGTCATCAGCGGCGGCGCCACCGCCTGGCGCGACCTGCCCGCCAAGGGCCGCGAACTCGACGGCATCCACCAGGCCATGGAGTACCTGCCCCTGGCCAACCGGGTCCAGGAGGGCGACTACGACACGCCCGCCATCAGCGCCCAAGGCAAGCACGTCGTCGTCATCGGCGGCGGCGACACCGGCGCCGACTGCGTCGGCACCGCCCACCGCCAGGGCGCCGCATCGGTCACCCAGCTGGAGATCATGCCCAAGCCGCCCGCCACGCGGCCCGACAACCAGCCCTGGCCGACCATGCCCATGCTCTACAAGGTCACCAGCGCCCACGAGGAGGGCGGCAAGCGGATCTACTCCGTCAACACCGTCGAGTTCCTCGGCGACGACAACGGCCGGGTCCGCGCCCTCAAGCTCGTCGAGGTCAAGCGCACCGACAAGGGCTTCGAACCCGTCGAGGGCACCGAACGCGAGATCCCCGCCGAACTCGTCACCCTCGCCATGGGCTTCGTCGGGCCCCAGAAGGAGGGCCTGCTCGACCAGCTCGGCGTCGAACTCGACGGACGCGGCAACGTCGTCCGCGACACCGACTACCGCACCACCGTCGAAGGCGTCTACTGCGCCGGCGACATGGGCCGCGGCCAGTCGCTCATCGTCTGGGCCATCGCCGAGGGCCGCTCCGCCGCCGCCGGAGTGGACCGCTACCTCACCGACGACAGCACACTGCCGGTCACCATCCCGCCGACCGCGCGACCGCTCGTCTAGCCACAACCGGTCACACACGCGCGCCGGGCGCGGAGGTCACCCTCCGCACCCGGCGCGTCGCCGCGTCCACCGCCAGGTGGAGAGCCATCCGGGTTTCCACCCACGTCGTCAACAGCCCCCGACACCCCCTGGCCCGGCCGGGAGACGGCGCCGATACTGGAAACCAACGGCACCCACCACGCGTCCAGGAGGCCAGACGATGACCTACCGGCTCATCGCCGACACCGCCATGGTCACGCACCTGGCCTTCCTCGCCTATCTCGTCCTCGGCGGGTTCCTCGCCTGGAAATGGCCCCGCACCCTGTGGATCCACCTCGGCTGCGCCCTCTACGGACTCGCCGTCACCCTCATCGGCTGGCCCTGCCCCCTCACCCACGTCGAGAACTGGGCCCGCCGGCGCGCCGGACAACAGGGCCTGCCCCCCGAAGGCTTCATCGACCACTACCTCACCGGCATCGTCTACCCCGCCGAACACCTGCTCACCGCGCAGCTCGCCGTCGCCCTCACCGTCCTCGCCTCCTGGACGGGACGCCTCATCCTCACCCGAAGACGCACACGCAACACCACCTCGAACCGCGCGTAAAGATCGCGAATGGATTGCCCCGCCAACCATTTCCCCGCTCCGCACACGGACGTACCGTCGAAGACATGACCGTTGTGACCTGGGACTCCCTTCGCGCCGCAGAACTCTTCACCATGCGAAACGCCCGGCTCATCGACCGGCTCCGCTTCGCCCACCTCTTCCAGAACGGACCCACCGAACCCGTCCGCTCCGCACTCTCCGCCTACCGCAACCTCGACGGCGGCTACGGCAACGGACTCGACCCCGACCTGCGCGGACACGCCAGCCAACCCGCCGCCACCGAGATCGCCCTGCGCTACCTCGACGACCTCGGCCCCATCCCCACCAGCCTCGGCACCGGCATCTGCCGCTACCTCACCACCGTCACCAACCCCGACGGCGGCCTGCCCTGCGTACGACCCAACGTCCGCCACACCGAAGCCGCACCCTGGTGGAAACAGCACCACGACTTCACCAGTGACCTCGGACTCACCGCACTCCTCGCCGGATACCTCCACAAGCACAACATCAGCCACACCTGGCGCGACAACGCCACCGCCTACTGCTGGAGACACATCAACGCCCTGCACTGGACCGACCCCCACCAGGCCATCGGTATCTGCACCTTCCTCCAGCACGTCCCCGACCGCGACCGCGCCCTGCGCACCACCAGCCGACTCCACTCCATGATCCGCGCCGTCATCGACACCGACCCCAAACCCAGTCCGCGCCGACACACCCACACCGCACTCGACCTCGCCACCCACCCCGACCACATCGCCCGCCCCCTTTTCACCGACGCCGAGATCCAACGCAACCTCGACTTCTTCGAGCAGACCCAACGCCCCGACGGCGGCTGGGACGCCACCTGGCAGCACTGGGACACCGCCGCCACCCTCGAACGCGAAGGCATGCGCACCATCCAACGCCTGCGCATCCTGTGCGCCTACGGCCGCGTCCGGGGCTTCCTCCCGCCCCGCCGCCGCGACACCTGACACACACCCGACCCGGCCCCCACGAGTCCCGGCGCGGACCGGACGCCGGGCTCCGCCGAGGCCGGGTCCTCCAACCCCCGACACGAAAGACCGCCGTCACCCAAAGCGACCGGTCCTCACCCGGGGTGCCCGCCGTTCGACTTCCCGCAGCCCCACATACGTCCATTCGCAACCTGGTTTAGACCACTCCATCCTCCAGACGCTCTAGAGTGTTATGCGTGACACGTCGAGCAAAAATCGTCGCGACCCTCGGTCCCGCCACCTCGAGCCCGGAAGTCCTCCGCAAGCTCGTCGACGCCGGACTGGACGTCGCCCGACTCAACCTCAGCCACGGAACCCACGACGACCACAGCGCCAACCTCGCCAACCTGCGAGGCGCCGCTGAGGCCGCACAACGAGCAGTCGGCGTCCTCGCCGACCTCCAAGGGCCCAAGATCCGCGTCGGCACCTTCGCCGACGGCCCCGTCGACCTCAACGTCGGCGACGAGTTCACCATCACCACCGACGACGTCCCCGGAGACGCCCACCGCGTCTCCACCACCTACAAGGGACTCCCCGCGGACGTGCGTCCCGGCGACCGCGTCCTCATCGACGACGGCCGCATCGCCCTGGAGTGCACCAAGACCACCAGCACCGACGTCCACACCCGCGTCGTCGTCGCCGGCACCGTCTCCAACCACAAGGGACTCAACCTCCCCGGCGTCGCCGTCAGCGTCCCCGCGCTCACCGAGAAGGACGAGGCGGACCTGCGCTGGGCCCTGCGCCAAGGCGTCGACATGGTCGCCCTCTCCTTCGTCCGCAGCCCCGCGGACGCCGAGGAGTGCCACCGCATCATGGACGAGGAGGGCATCACCGTCCCCCTCATCGCCAAGGTCGAGAAACCCCAGGCCGTCGAACGGCTCCAGGACATCATCGAGGTCTTCGACGGAGTCATGGTCGCCCGAGGCGACCTCGGCGTCGAACTCCCCCTCGAAAACGTCCCCATGGTGCAAAAACGCGCAGTCGAACGCTGCCGCGACAAGGCCAAACCGGTCATCGTCGCCACCCAGATGCTCGAATCCATGATCGGATCGCCCCGGCCCACCCGCGCCGAGGCCTCCGACGTCGCCAACGCCGTCCTCGACGGCGCCGACGCCGTCATGCTCTCCGGAGAGACCAGCGTCGGAAAGTACCCCGTCGAGACCGTCGAGACCATGGCCCGCATCGTCAGCGCCGCCGAACAGGAATCCCTGCGCGCCTCGCACATCCTCAACCGGGTACCCGAGACCACCGGCGGAGCCATCGCCCGCGCCGCCGCCGAGATCGGCGCCACCGTCGGAGCCAGGGCACTGGTCGCCTTCACCATGTCCGGCGAGACCGCCCGACGCCTGGCCCGCTACCGCTCACCCATCCCGCTGATGGCCTTCACGACCGAGGAGACCACCCGCGGAGTGCTCTCCCTCACCTGGGGAGTCGAGAGCAACCTCGTGCCCTGGGTCGACAACACCGACGACATGGTCCGTCAGGTGGAGGCCGAACTCCTCCAGCTCGGCGACTACAACAAGGGCGACAAGGTCGTCATCGTCGCCGGCAGCCCGCCCGGAACCACCGGTTCCACCAACTCCCTGCGCGTCCACCGCCTCGGAGACGCCGTAGCCCTCGCGGCACGGTAGGACCACCAGGGCGCCCCGCACCGGGCGCCCCCGACGTGCCGCATCAGGTCCGGCCCGGAGGACACGGCGCATGAGCCGCGCCGCCCACCGGGTCAGGACCAGGTGCGGCCCCGCCGCACCACCTCAGGCCGCCGACTCCCCGCGCACGTCCCCCCGAGGCTCCGGCCCCGCCGCCGTACCGCCCTCGGGCAGCACACGCTCCAACGGCATGTCCCACGGCAACAGGTTCCATGGACTGCGCTCGTCCTCCGTCAGCAGACCCAGCGCCGCCCACACCCGGTCAGTCCCACCGTGGTCGCCCTCCACACCCTTCTCCGGCCACAACAGGTAACCCGCGTGGAAGGCCATCGACAACTGCTGCCACGACGCGTACCGACGCTGAAGGTCCGAGGCCACCCGCCGCAACAGCGTCTGCGTCTCCACCGGACTCAACCAGTCCAACGACGCGCCCCCGCACACCAGCCGGATCACGTGCACCGACTTCCACCACTGGTAGGCGCCGATGAGCACCGTCTCGTCCGCCTCGGCCACCCCCGTGACCGCGCGCAACCGCGCCACCTGCTCCCCGCTCAACCGCACGTGCGCGCCCGTCACCTGCCCGCCCCGCTCACGCGGCAGACGCGACCTGGCCACCCCCGCGCTCAGATCCACCACCAGATCCAGTTTCGGACCCGTACGCAGCTCCTCCAACAGGGCGTCCACCGCCTCCAGCAGCGACTCCCGGTCGGTCACCCCCCACTGGCGCTCCAGCATCCGCTGGTAGGGACGGCGCAGCGACGGCCGGGCCACCACGTCCCAGGGCTCGGCCAGCGCCACCCGGAACGGCGCGGCCACGGCCGCGGCCCAGCGCTCGGTGCTCAACGGCGCGTCGGGGTCCTTGGTGCGCAGGGTGGGGGACTCGCGCGAGCCCACCACCAGCTCCGTGAAGGAACCGGCGACCAGCGCCACGACGGGCACGAACGCCCAGCCCGGCTGGCCGACGGCCACGAGAAGGACGATGAGCAGCGCGACGGGGGTCAGCAGCCACGGCTGGCGGCGCTGGGAACCCCACGCCACCACCACCCAGGCGCCGATAACCAGTGCGCCGACGATCCCGGCCACCGCGGTCAGCACCCGCTGCTCCTCTCCTGAGAACTCGCTTCTGGAACTCCAGGATCAAGGACGCGCGCCCGCGTAGGCGACCGAACCCACGGGTTGTACTCAGGTTGTGGCCGTGATGTGACCGGTTCCGCCATGTTGCCCCGGCATAAAGTGACAAAGGGCCTATTTAGGGCGGTACCGGCTGGGTACTCACACAGGTTCTGGCCCGTCTGTCCGGTCCCTCAGTACTTCGGCCCGACGAAGGCGTCCACGCGCGCCACGGCCTCCTTCCGCGACACCGAGACGACGATGGAGGTGGCTGTAGTCGTCGGCTGCTTTCGGCGGGCGGGGGAGTGGTTCGCAGCGGGGCAGTCACCGTTGTCCCGGCACTCGTCGATCAGGGAACGGCCACGCGACCAGGCGCGGAGGGCGGCCCGGTTGATGCCCAGGCGTCGACTGGCCTCGTTGTAGGAGGTCCCGGAGTCCGGTAGGGATGCCGCCGAACGGCGGACGTGCGATGCGTACATGACGTGCATGCTTGCTCACGGATGTGACATTACGTCGATGGCCTGACTACCGTGAGTTGATGTGTCTGAAATGAAAAGAGCCGCCCGGTCGGGGCGGCCCTGGGGTGTTGTGCCCTGAGTGGGACTCGAACCCACACTGTAATAGGTTTGAGCTATTTCCCTCTGCCGATTGGGGTATCAGGGCTTTTTTGGGTGAAACGGACATCCTGGCTGGTGTCCATCTACCTGTTCGGTCGGGGTTGCTCCGTCAACAGTGGTATCACGATTGACGCGCATGCCCGTCCCGACGTCCAGCATCCTAGCTGATCTCGGTAACCTCGTGTACGTGACGAGGACGCAGAGCCGTGTGGTGATCGCGGAAGACGAGGCCCTGATCCGCCTGGACCTCAAGGAGATGCTTGAGGAGGACGGTTACGCCGTCGTGGGCGAGGCCGGTGACGGTGAGACCGTGATCCGCCTTGCCCAGGAGCTCAAGCCCGACCTGGTGATCACCGACATCAAGATGCCCGTGCTCGACGGCCTCTCGGCCGCCGAGCGCATCGCCGCCGAGCGCATCGCCCCGGTGGTGATCCTGACCGCCTTCTCCCAGAGGGAGCTGGTCGAGCGGGCGCGCGAGGCCGGGGCCATGGCCTACCTGGTCAAGCCGTTCAACAAGGCCGACCTCGTGCCCGCCATCGAGATGGCCACCTCGCGCTACGCGGAGCTGTCCGCGCTGGAGTCGGAGGTCTCCAGCCTCCAGGAGCGGCTGGAGACCCGCAAACTGGTCGAACAGGCCAAGGGTCTGCTCCAGAGCCGCCACGGGATGAGCGAGCCCGAGGCGTTCCGCTGGATCCAGAAGAACTCGATGGACCGGCGGCTGACCATGCGCAGGGTCGCCGAGACGGTCGTGGAGACCCTCGGCGGCAAGCAGTGAGCCGCCACCGGTAAGCGGCGCTTACGCGTCCGCGCCAGCCGGACTGGACGGGTTGAACGAAGGGGGCCGCACCCGAATCGGGTGCGGCCCCCTTCGTCGTCTCCGCCCGGGCCTTCTCCTCTCGGCTCCTCGTGGTCACTCCGGTACGCCGGGTGCGGAGAAACTATGCAGTTCAGGCGCTTAACGCGGTGGAAACGAGACAGATGTTCAGGGTCAATGTGCCAGGTGTACCGGTTTGGTCTCGTTTGCACACGATGGGATGACGGTTGGGTCACGTGGCATTAGCGCATCTGAACAACTTGCCTAAATCGGGCTAAACTCACCGCACCGAACAGCAAAGGACAGCGGTGGCGCGTGCGCGCATTCGCCACCGCCACCCTCAGATGCGCAAGGAGCGCGCGTGCGCACACGTCTTGTGACCGTGTTGCTCGCCCTGATCACCGCCATCCTGGTGATCCCGGGGCCAGCGGCGACGGCAGACGAACAGGGCGGTGAAGCGCTGCACGGTCAGATCCTCAATCCGGAGAACCGGGACCAGGGTGTCGAAGGCATCGTGGTCACGGTCTACGACGGCGAGGACGAGGTCGGGGCGGCGGAGACCGACTCTGAAGGAATGTGGGAAGTGGGCCTGCCCGAACCGGGCACCTACCGCGTGGTGGTGGACCAGGAGTCCGTCCCCGAGGAGTTCGCGGTGATCGAGGCCCTCTTCGTCGACGGCGAGACCGAGGTGGAGGTCGAGGCGGACGACCGGCGGCCGCTGATCGTCGCCCTGGAGGCGGCGGGCGCGGTCGAGGAGGAGTCGTCCTCGCCCTCGCAGGAGGAGACGGAGGACTCCTCCGGCGGTGAGGCGGCCGACGAGGAGTCGTTGGCGCCCAACACCGACGCCGGTGGTTCCTTCGGGGACCGGGTGCTCCAGCTCACCGCGGCGGGTCTGCTGTTCGGCCTGGTGATCGCGGTGTCCGCCATCGGGCTCTCGTTGATCTTCGGCACGACGAAGCTGATCAACTTCGCCCACGGCGACCTGGTGACCTTCGGCGCGATGATCGCGCTGCTCTTCAGCACGGGTGCCGCGGGTATGGGCAACGCGCTGTTGGCGCTCTTCCTGGGTCTGGGCGCGGCGGTGCTGATCGGCGCCTTCCTGGAGACCAGGCTGTCGCGGACGGCGCTGGTCGCCGCGCAGTGGCTGTCGATCTTTGCGGGTATCGCGTTGGCGACCGTTCTCGGTGTGATGGGGGACGCGGTCGGCTGGAGCGTGCCGCTGTGGCTGGCGGCGGTGGTCGCGGTCCTGATGGGCGCGGTGCTGGGCGGTTCGATGGAGCGCTACATCTGGCGTCCGCTGCGGCACCGCAACGTGGCGATGATCCAGATGTTCATCGTCTCGATCGGTCTGGCGCTGGTGGTGCGGCACGTGATCCTGGTGCTCTTCGGGGCGGGCCGGGAGCGTTACGCGGGTTTCCAGCTCCAGGAGATGGTGCGTCTGGGGCCGGTGTCGATGCCGCCGCGCGACCTGGTGGTCATGGCGGTGGCGATCGTGGTGCTGGTGGGGGTGGCCTGTCTGTTGCAGTTCACCCGGATCGGCAAGGCGATGCGCGCGGTGTCGGACAACCGGGACCTGGCGGAGTCGTCGGGTATCGACGTGGACCGGGTCACGCTGTACGTGTGGGGGCTCGGTGGCGGTCTGGCCGCTCTGGGCGGTGTGCTCTACGGGCTCAACCAGGTGGTCGAGTACGAGATGGGCTTCCGTCTGCTGCTGATGATGTTCGCCGCGGTGATCCTGGGCGGTCTCGGCACGGCTTACGGTGCGATGGTCGGCGGCCTGGCGGTCGGCCTGGTGGCGATGTTGTCCACCCTGTGGTTCCCGTCCCAGCTCATGCAGGCATGGGCTCTGGCGCTGATGATCCTCATGCTGCTGGTCAGGCCCCAGGGCCTGCTCGGTCGGCGTGAGCGGGTCGGCTAGGAGAGAAGACGATGGATATCCTTTCGATCCTCGCTGAGTCCACCCGGTCGGCGCTCGGCCCGATCGCGGCGATCTACGCGCTCGCGGCGGTCGGCCTCAACTTCCACTTCGGTTACACCGGGCTGTTGAACTTCGGCCAGGTGGGTTTCATGCTGGTGGGCGCCTACGGCGTGGGCATCAGTGTGGCGGTGTTCGACCTGCCGTTGGTGGTGGGTTTCGGTGTCGGTCTGCTGTGCGCGTTCGTGATGGCCCTGTTGCTGGGCATTCCGACGCTGCGGTTGCGGGCGGACTACCTGTCGATCACCACGATCGCGGCGGCGGAGGTGATCCGTCTGGTGTACCGGGCGGGTTTCGCCGAGCCGTTGACCGGTGGTGTGTACGGGTTGCAGAACCTGGCGTCGGACTTCCGTGCGATCAACCCCTTCGACGGGGGTGAGCGTTACGGTTTCGGGGCGTTGTCCTACAACGGCAACCACCTGTGGGTTCTGGTGGTGACGTGGGGCCTGGTGCTGTTGATGGTCGGGCTGACGTGGATGCTGATGCACAGTCCGTGGGGGCGTGTCATCAAGGGCATCCGGGAGGACGAGGACGCGGTCCGCAGCCTGGGCAAGAACGTGTTCGCGTACAAGATGCAGGCGCTGGTGCTGGGTGGTCTGGTGGGCGCCCTGGCGGGGTGCATGCTGGCCGTGTACCAGGCGTCGATCCAACCGGACCAGTTCAAGCCGCAGGTGACGTTCTTCCTGTGGGTGATCCTGCTGCTGGGCGGTGCCGGTCGGGTGTTCGGTCCGGTGCTGGGCGCGATGGCGTTCTGGTTCCTGATGAACTTCACCGACGGTGTGCTCCAGGGTTTCGGCTCTATGGGTTGGCTGCCGTTCCTGGACGGTCCGGACTACGGTGCGATCCAGTTGGCATTCGTGGGTCTGCTGCTGGTGCTGCTGATCGTCTTCCGGCCGCAGGGTCTCATCGGCGACCGCAAGGAGATGCTGATCAATGTCAAGTGACAAGGTGGGCGGCGGCGTCGGGTCCGGGGTCGGGGTCGACCGCGTGGCCGGTGCGGAGCCGGTGCCGGGTTCGGCGAAGCCGGACCCGATCCTGGTGGCGGACGGTGTGCGCCGTTCCTTCGGCGGTCTGACCGCGGTGGACGTGGGGCACCTGGAGGTGCAGCGGGGGACGATCACGGCGTTGATCGGTCCGAACGGTGCGGGTAAGTCGACGCTGTTCAACCTGTTGACCGGTTTCGACCGGGTGGACGGGGGGCGTTGGACCTTCCAGGGCAGGCCGATCAACGGCAGGCGCGGCCACCAGGTGGCGCGTGCCGGGATGGTGCGGACCTTCCAGTTGACCAAGGCGCTGACCCGGATGACGGTGTTGGACAACATGCTGCTGGGCGCCCCGGGTCAGTTCGGTGAGCGGATGGCGGGCGCGTTCCTGCGACCGGTGTGGCAGGGGCAGGAGAAGGAGAACACGCGTCGCGCGCTGGATCTGTTGGAGCGCTTCAAGCTCATCGACAAGCGCGAGGACATGGCGGGTTCGCTATCGGGCGGGCAGCGCAAGCTGTTGGAGATGGCGCGTTCGCTGATGACCGATCCGACCATGATCATGCTGGACGAGCCGATGGCGGGGGTGAACCCGGCGCTGGTGCAGTCGCTGCTGGGGCACATCACGTCGTTGCGCGACGAGGGCAAGACGGTGCTCTTCGTGGAGCACGACATGGACGTGATCATGGGGATCAGCGACTGGATCGTGGTGCTCGCCCAGGGACGGGTGATCGCGGAGGGCCGTCCTTCGGACATCCGGTCCAACCAGCAGGTGATCGACGCCTACCTGGGCGCCCAGGAGGAGACGGCCGAGGCCCCGGGGAGTGGTGATGACTGAGAGCGCGAAGCCTAGTCCGGAGAAGGCGGCGAAGGTTTCGGACGGGGTTCCGGTGGAGGCCGAGGAGGCCGCCGCGGTGCAGGAGCACCGGGAGGAGGTGTTGGAGCACGCCGGTGAGACGGCGCCGGTGGGTGGTCCGGAGGACTACCTGCTGTTGGCCAGTGAGCTGGTGGCGGGGTACGTGCCGGGGGTGAACATCCTCAACGGGTGCACCCTGACGTTGTCCGAGGGCGAGGTCGTCGCGATCATCGGCCCGAACGGGGCGGGTAAGTCCACGCTGATCAAGACGGTGTTCGGGTTGATCCCGGTGCGTGAGGGAGCTCTGACGCTGCGGGGGGCCGACATCGCCGGTCTGCCTGCGCACGCCCTGGTGGAGCGGGGGGTGGGTTACGTTCCGCAGACGCAGAACGTGTTCCCGTCTCTGACCATCGAGGAGAACCTCCAGATGGGGGCGTTCCTGCGGCCGCGGTCCTTCACGAAGCGGTTCGCGGCGGTGGCGGAGCTGTTCCCGCTGCTGGCGGACCGGCGCAAGGCCAAGGCCGGGTCGCTGTCGGGCGGTGAGCGCCAGATGGTGGCCATGGGGCGTGCGTTGATGATGGAGCCGTCGGTGCTGCTGTTGGACGAGCCGACCGCGGGTCTGTCGCCGATCTACCAGGAGGAGGTCTTCCAGCGGGTCAAGGAGGTCAACCGGACTGGTGTGTCGGTGGTCATGGTGGAGCAGAACGCGCGCCGCTGTCTGCAGATCTGTGACCGCGGTTACGTGCTGGACCAGGGGCGCAACGCCTACACCGGTACGGGTGCGGACCTGTTGAACGATCCGAACGTGATCGAGCTGTACCTGGGGACGCTGGCCAAGGGCTGAGCCGCGGTGCGGGAGGGGCGGGGCCTGTGGCGGGCTCCGCCCCTTTCCTCTGTGGGGGTGCGGCGGG
>NZ_LEKI01000155.1:0-13465 GCF_001029525.1 Nocardiopsis sp. RV163
GTGTAACGCCCCCCGCGCCATCCCCACCGTTCCCAGCCGGGTCCGCCCCGCGCGGACCGACCGACGAGGAGAGCCCACCTTGCCGACTCCCGCCTCCGACGCCTCCACAGCCCCCGCCGTCTCCGCGGCACCCGAGGCCCTGCACTCCCTGCTCGACGAACTGCGCGCCGCGGGCGTCCACCTGTGGGCCGACGACGGCCGCATCCGCTTCCGCGGCCCCACCGGAGCCCTCACCGACGAGCACCGCGCCATCCTGCGCGAGCACCGCGACAGCGTCCTGGCCCTGCTGGAGGCCGAGGCCGCCCCCTCCCTGACCCCCGACCCCGACGCGCGCCACGACCCCTTCCCCCTGACCGACGTCCAGGGCGCCTACCTCGTCGGTCGCGGCCCGGCCTACGACTACGGCGGCGTGGCCTGCCACGCCTACGCGGAGCTGGAGTTCGACGACCTCGACCCCGACCGCCTGCGGACCGCCTGGAACGAGCTGGTGCGCCGACACGACATGCTGCGCTCCGTGGTCTCCCCCGAGGGCCACCAGCGGGTGCTGCCCGAGGCTCCGGGGGAGTCGCTGACCGTAACCGAGGTCGGCGGCGGAGACACCGCCGCCCACGCCGCCCGGGCCCGCGAGCGCCTGCGCGACCTCGTCCCCGACGCCTCCTCCTGGCCGCTGGTGCGTCTGCACCTCACCCGCGGCGACGACCGGGCCCACCTGCACCTGTCCGTGGACCTGCTCGCCGCCGACTACACCAGCGTCCGGCTGCTCCTGGACGAACTCGCCGCCCTCTACGCCGACCCCGAGCACCCCCTGCCGCCGCTGGGGGCGACCTTCCGCGACTACGTGCTCGCCCACCGGTCGCTGCGCGAGGGCGCACGCTACCACCGCGACCGCGCCTACTGGACCGAGCGCGCCGACGACCTGCCGCCCGCCCCCGAGCTGCCGCTGGTCGAGCACTCGACCGACGCCTCCGCCCGCTTCACCCGTCTGGCCGCCGCCCTGCCGCCGGAGCAGTGGCGGGCCCTGCGCTCCCGGGCCGCCGACCGCGGCCTGACCCCCGCGGGTGTGGCCCTGGCCGCCTACGCCGAGGTGCTGGCCCTGTGGTCGCGCCGCCCCGACTTCACCCTCAACCTGCCCGTGTCCCAGCGCCTGCCGCTGCACCCGGACGTGGACCGCGTGGTCGGCGACTTCACCTCGCTGACCCTGCTCGCCGTGCACGCCGACGACGGCGCCACCTTCACAGAGCGCGCCCGCACCCGCCAGGGCCGCCTCATCGAGGACGTCGACCACTGCCTGTACTCGGGCAACGAGCTGCTGGCCGAACTCTCGCGCCGCCGCGACGAGCCCGCCGTGCTCATGCCCGTCGTCTTCACCGGCGCGATCGGCACCGAGGAGGACGGCGACGACTCCTGGGCCGCCCGGGAGGTCCACGGCCTGTCCCAGACCCCGCAGGTGTGGGTGGACTGCCAGGTTTCCCTGGCCGGGGGCGCCCTGGCCGTGCGCTGGGACGTGCGTGAGGGAGTCCTGCCCGACGGCCTGGCCGCCGACGCCTTCGCGGCCTACACCGACCTGCTGCGCCGCCTGGCCCTGTCCGACGAGCCCTGGGACGAGGCCGCACCGGCCGCCGTCCCCGCCCACCAGCTCCTCGCCCGCGCCGGGGCCAACGCCACCGAGGGCCCCCTGCCCGACGCCCTGCTGTACGAGGACGCCCTGGCCGCCGCGCTGCGCGTCCCCGGGGCCCCCGCCGTCATCCACCCCGACGCGTCCCTGACCCACGGTCAGCTGTGGGCGCGGATCACCGCCGTGGCCGACGAGCTGCGCGCCCGCGGCTGCGGCCCGGGCGACCGCGCGGCCGTGGTCATGGACAAGGGCGTGGAACAGGTGGTCGCCGCCCACGCCGTCCTGCTGACCGGCGCCGCCTACGTCCCGGTCGACACCACCCAGCCCGCCGCGCGCCGCCGCGCCATCCTGCGCGACGCCGGGGTGCGCCACGTCCTCACCCAGTCCTGGCTGGCCGAGATCGGCGACTGGGAACAGGACGTCGAACCCGTCGAGGTGGACGCGGTCCCCGCCGCCGACGCGGTTCCCGAGGCCTGGACGCCCGACGCGCTCCCGCCCCGCCCCGTGGACCCCGACGCCCTCGCCTACGTCATCTACACCTCCGGCTCCACCGGAACCCCCAAGGGCGTCATGGTCAGCCACCGTGCCGCCCTCAACACGATCGCCGACGTCAACCGACGCTTCTCCGTCGGCTCCGGCGACAGGGTCCTCGGCCTGGCCGCCCTCGGCTTCGACCTGTCCGTCTACGACCTGTTCGGCCCCCTCGGCGCGGGCGGGGCCATCGTGCTCCCCCACGCGGACCGGCGCGGAGACCCCTCGCACTGGGCGGAGCTGGCCCGCGAGCACGGGGTGACCCTGTGGAACTCCGTGCCCGCCCAGATGGGCATGCTCGCCGACTACCTCTCCACCGCGCCCGCGCAGGCGCCGACCAACCTGCGCGTTGCCCTGCTCTCGGGCGACTGGATCCCGCTGACCCTGGCCGACCGAGTCCGCGCCCACCTGCCCGGCACCGCCCTGTACAGCTTCGGCGGCGCGACCGAGGGTTCCATCTGGTCCATCCACCACCCCATCGGTGAGGCCGACCCGTCCTGGCCCAGCGTCCCCTACGGCCGCCCCCTGACCAACCAGACCTTCCACGTCCTGGACGGTCGCATGGGCGACCGCCCCGACTGGGTCGCGGGCGAACTCCACATCGGCGGAGCGGGCGTGGCCACCGGCTACCTGGGCGACGAGGCCCGCACCGCTCAGCGCTTCGTCACCCACCCGCGCACCGGGGAGCGCCTGTACCGCACCGGCGACCTGGGCCGCTACCGGCCCGGCGGCGACATCGAGTTCCTGGGCCGCGAGGACGACCAGGTCAAGATCCGCGGACACCGGGTGGAGCTGGCCGAGATCGAGGCCGCCCTCACCGCCCACCCCGCCGTGGCCTCCGCCGCCGTCCTGGCCGTGGGCGGGCGCGAGGACCGGCGCCTGGCCGCCTTCGCCGAGACCGCCCGCCGCCCGTCCGACGCGCCCGCCGGAACCGGATCCGGGACCGCCGCCCGGGCCGCCGCGTCCGCCGTCGGCGAGGCCACCGCGAACCTGGACCGCGATGACCTGGCCGCCTTCCTCGACGCGATGCGCGCCACCGCGCTGGGCGCCATCACCCGCACCCTGACCGGCGCCGGACTGTTCTCCGACACCGGCCACACCACCGAGGAGGTCATCGAGCGCCTGGGCGCCGACCGGCGCCACCACCGGCTCGTGCGCCGCTGGCTGCGCGCCCTGGCCGACGCCGGACGCCTGACCCGCGACGGCGACCGGTGGAGCGGACTGCGCCACGTGGACGAGGACGGCCAGCGCGCCGCCTGGGAGCGCCTGGCCGACCTGGAACGGCGGGTGGACTACGGCACCGAGGTCCTGGAGTACATGCGGGCCTGCTCTGGCCGCCTCCCCGAACTGCTGCGCGGCGACCTCGACGTGCGCACCCTCCTCTTCCCCGGCGCCGCGCTCGACACCGCGGGCGCCGCCTACCGCGACAACCTGGCCGTGCGCCACCTCAACGCCGCGGCCGCCGCGGCCCTGGCCGACGCCGCCGCCAGCCGGACCGCCGACGGGCCGCTGCGTGTCCTGGAGATCGGAGCGGGCGTCGGCGGCACCACCGAGGCCGTCGTCACCGCCCTGGCGGGCCACCCCGCCGAGTACCGCTTCACCGACGTCTCCCCGTTCTTCGTCAACGAGGCCAGGGAGCGGTTCGCCGACTTCCCCTGGGTGTCCTTCGGCCTGTTCGACCTCAACCGCGAGGCCGGGGCCCAGGGCTACGCGCCCAACTCCTTCGACGCGGTCGTGGCCGCCAACGTCCTGCACAACGCCGTGGACGCCGACGCCGCCCTGGCCCGCGTCACCGAACTCCTCGCCCCCGGCGGCCACCTGGTGTTCCTGGAGACCACCGCCGAACACGACCCGGCGCTGCTGGTGTCCATGGAGTTCCTCGACGGGCTCGACGGAGGCCACCGCGACGCCCGCGCCGAGCACGACCAGACCTTCCTCACCCGCGACCAGTGGGAGAGCGCCCTGGAGCGGGTCGGGGCGACGGAGCCCCTGGCCCTGCCCGGGGCGCAGGACCGCCTCGCCGAGACCGGGCAGACCCTCTACCTGGCCCGGGTGAAGACCGACCGGACGCCGGTCACCGCCGACGAACTGGTCCGCCACACCGCCACCCGCCTGCCCGAGTACATGGTGCCCGCGCACTGGCGGCTGCTGGACGCGCTGCCGCTCACCGCCAACGGCAAGGTCGACCGGTCCGCTCTCCTGCGCGCCCTGCCCGGGGACGACGCCCCCGGAACCGCCGACACCGCCACCGGCGAGCCCGCCGACGACCTCGAACGCGCCCTGTGCGGGCTGTGGGCCGAACTGCTGGAGCGCGGCGCGGTCGGCCGCGACGACGACTTCTTCGCTCTGGGCGGCGACTCCCTGCTGGTCGCCCGCATGGTCGGCAGGCTCAGCGAGGTCCTGCCCGACACCGGAGCCGACATCGAGTGGGAGGTGGTCCTGCGCCACATGCTGCGCCGCCCCACCGTCGCCGGACTGGCCGCCTACCTGCGCGACCTGTCCGGACAGGTCCGCGCCTCCGCCGAGGGCAAGCCCGACCCCTACGTGCCCCTCAACGGGCCGGGCGGGGGCGCGGTCACCGCCCTGGTCCACGCCGGGACCGGAACCCTCATCCCCTACCGCTCCCTCATCACCGAGATCCGGCGGCGCTCGCGCGGCCAGGCCACCCTGGTCGGACTGGAGCTGCCCGACGTCCCCGCCTTCCTGGACGCCGACCCCGCCGCCGTGATCAAGCGCTGGGCCGCCGACTACGCCAACGCCCTGCTCGAACGCGGCGGCGACCGCTTCCACGTCGTCGGCTACTGCCTGGGCGGCCTCGTCGCCACCGAGGTCGCGCGCACGCTCACCGACGCCGGGGCCGAGGTCGCCTCCCTGACCGCCATCAGCACGCACCGGCCGCCGTTCCGCCTGGACGACGAGCTGATCTCGGAGTACGCCTTCGCCGTCATGATGGGCATCGACCCGGTCTCGGTGGGCTTCCCCGCCGACGAGAACCGGGTGTCGGCCGCCTCCGACCGGCTGCTCGCCGCCACCCCCGGCCTGCTCCCGGACGGCGCCATCGGCCGCCTGACCGGCGAGTACGCCGACGTGGCCGAGAGCTTCCGCGAACTGGCGAAGGTGCCCCGCCAGACCAGGATCGAGCGGATGTGCGCCGCCGTGCCGCCCTCGGCCGGGACCTACACCCCCGAGGCGCTCAACGAGATGTTCGCGATCTTCCGCCAGAGCGTCTTCGCCATCTCCCGCTACGAGCCCGAGCCCTACGCTGGAGACGTCACCTTCCTGCGCCACGGCGGCGCCTACCCCTTCCCCGGCAACAAGGAGAGCGTCACCACCTACTGGGAGCGCCTGGTCCTGGGCGGACTGGACATCGTGGACGTGCCCGGCGACCACTTCAGCCTGCTGTCGGTGCCCTACGCCCCCGGCGTCCTCAAGCGCCTGGAGGACATCACCGGAGGGGACGTGGTCCGGTGAGCGGCGCGACCGACCGCGCGGTGGGCGTGGTGGGCGCCTCCGGGGCCGTGGGCCGGGCCGCGGCCCGCCGCCTGCGCGCCCTGGGCCACACCCGCCTGCTGCTCGGGGGGCGCCGTACCGCGCCCCTGGAGGAGCTGGCCGCCGAACTGGGCCCCGACACCGCCGTCCGGGCGGTGGACGCCGACTCCCCGGAGTCGCTGCGGGCCTTCTGCTCCGGACTCGACGTGGTGCTCAACTGCGCCGGGCCCTCCTACCGCATCGCCGACGCCGTGGCGGTGCGGGCCCTGGACGCCGGAGCCGACTACGTGGACGTGACGGGCGACGGGCCCGCGCACGACCGCCTCAGCCGCACCCCCGCCGCACGGGACCACGCGATCGTCCTGTCGGCGGGGGTGCTCCCCGGCCTGTCCGCCCTGCTGCCGCGCTGGTTCGCCGCCCGGTACGGCCTGGAGCGGTTGAGCGCCCACGCGGGCGGGCTGGAGAGGTGCACCGGGGCCGCCGCGGGCGACCTGCTGCTCTCCCTGCCCGGCGCCGACGACCCGACCGCCGTCTTCGGACGTCCCCTGGCCGCCTGGCGGGAGGGCCGGGTCGTGGAGAGGGCGCTGCGCGCCGCCGACGGCGTCCGGCCGCCCGGGTTCCCGGGCACCGCGTTCGTCCAGCCCTTCCTCACCGAGGAGGCCCGCCGCCTGGCCGCCGACCTGGGCCTGCGCGAACTGGAGTGGTACAACGTCCACCCCGGTGAGCGGGTCCGCGCCGTACTGACCTCGGTCGCGGGGCGCCCGGTCGCCGACCCGGCCGAGGCGGCGGAGCGCCTGCGGCGCGCGGCCGGGGTGGACCTGGCCGGGCGCACGCCCTACTACCGGCTCGTGTACGCGCTCACCGCCCCCTCCGGGCGGCGCAGCGTGATGACCGCGCGCTTCTCCGACAGCTACCGCATGACCGGCCGCGTGGGCGCGCAGGCAGCCGACGCGGTGGCGCGCGGCCTGGTGCCCCGGGGCCTGCACCACGCCGCCGACGTCCTCGACCCCGAGGCCGCGGTCACCGCCCTGTTCGACGACCCCGAGGCCGCGAGCCTGCGGGTGGAGGACGCCGCGAGCGAGGACGCCGGTGTCGAGGAGGGCGCACTGTGAGCCCGCGACCCCTGCGCGTGCTGCTGTGCGGCACCGGCTTCGGCCGCTTCTACGCCGACGCGCTGGCGCGCATGCCCGACACCTTCGAACTCGCCGGGATCCTCTCCCGGGGCGGCGAGTTCTCCCGCCGCTACGCCGAGCGGGCCGGGGTGCCCCTGTACACCGGCGTCGACCAGGTGCCCGACAGCGTCGACGCGGCCTGCGTGGTCGTGGGCGCGGCGGTCTCCGGCGGGGCCGGGGGCGAGCTGGCCCGCGCCCTGCTGGCCAGGGGCGTGCACGTCCTCCAGGAGCACCCCGTCCACGAGGACGAACTCACCGCGGCCCTGCGCGCCGCCCGCGGCGGGGGAGCGGTCTACCACCTCAACCCCTTCTACCGGCACGTGGCGCCGATCCGGCGCTTCCTGGAGGCGGCCCGTGTCCTGCGCGAGCGGGGACCGGTGCTGTTCGCCGACGCCACCTCCGCCGTCCAGGTCCTGTACCCGCTGCTGGACGTGCTCGCGCGCGCCCTGGGCGGGCTGCGCCCCTGGGCGCTGACCGAACCGCTCGCGACGGACCCCGGGGTCGCCTCCCTGACCGCGCACGCCCAGCCCTACCGGGTGCTCCAGGGCAGTGTCTCGGGGGTCCCCCTGACCCTGCGGGTGCAGAACCAGATGGACCCCTCCGACGGGGACAACCACGCCCTGCTCTGGCACCGGCTGGCCCTTGGCACCGAACACGGGGTGCTCACCCTGGCCGACACCCACGGCCCCGTGCTCTGGCAGCCCCGGCTGTACGCGCCCCGCGACGCCCACGGCCGCCTGCGCTCCACCGGACCGGACACCGGCCACCTGGCCGAACCGGCCACCACGGTGCTGGAGGGAACGGACGCGCCGCCCTACCGGGAGGTCTTCGACCGCCTGTGGCCCGAGGCGCTCACCCGCGCCCTGGCCGACTTCGCCGCCGACGTGCGCGCCGGGGCCAACCCGCTGGTGCGGGGGCAGTTCGACCTCGGTGTGTGCCGGATGTGGCACGAGACCACCGGCCGCCTGGGCCGGCCCGAGGTCATCCGCCCCGGTCCGCCCACGGCGCACCTGGGCGCCGCCGACCTGGGGCCGGCTCCGCGCGACGGGGACGCCCGGGAGACGGCGCCGTGACTCCCCTGGCCACGCCCCCCTTGCTCCCCTGGGCCCCGCGGACGGTCTGGGACGAGGCCCCTCCGCCGGGGACGAGGGCTTCGCCCGTCATCCCCGCAGCCCCCGCCCCGTGGCACGGGTCCCCACCCGAGACCTCCGGGGGTCTTCCGACTCCGTGGACCTCAAGCAACGCGACCCCGTCAGAAAGGCCGACAACCCCATGACCCCCGCTCCCGCGCGATCCTGGCTGCGCCGCTTCCGGCCCCGCCCCGGGGCCCGGACGCGCCTGGTGTGCCTGCCCCACGCGGGCGGCGGCGCCAACGCCTACCGCGCCTGGGCCGCGCTCCTGCCCTCCGGCGTCGACCTGGTGTGCGTGCAGTACCCCGGCCGCGAGGACCGCTTCGGTGAACCCCTCGTGGACGACATGGCCACCGTCGTCACGGCCGTCGCCGGGGAACTCACCCCCCTGCTCGACCGGCCCTACGCCCTGTTCGGCCACAGCATGGGCTCCGCCGTGGCCTACGAACTGGCCCGGTCCCTGCGCGCGGCGGGCCTGCCCGAGCCGGACCGCCTCTTCGCCTCCGGGCGCCGGGCCCCGGCCGACGCCCCGCCCGGCCGCGTCCACCTCGCCGACGACGAGGCGATCGTCTCCGAGCTGGTCCGCCTGGGCGGGACCCGGCGCGAGGTCCTGGAGGAGCCCGGCCTGCGCGAGGCGGTCCTGGGCTACGTCCGCAACGACTACCGGCTCGTGGAGCGCTACACGCCCTTCCCCGGACCGCCGCTGAGCTGCCCGGTCAGCGTGTTCCTGGGCGACGACGACCCCGAGGTGGACGCGGACCTGGCCCGGCGCTGGTCGGCCACCACCAGCGGACGCGTGGACGTGCGCGTGTTCGCGGGCGACCACTTCTACCTCGGACCGCAGCGGGAGGCCGTCGTGTCCGAGGTCCTGCGCCGCCTGGACCCGGCGCTGGCCGCAGCAACCGGGCCCTGGCCCAGCACCCCCTGACCACGCCGCAGAACCTGGAGGACACCATTCCCGCCATCGACTACTACTCACCGGGCGCCGAGTTCTTCGACCTCGTCGGCCACCGGCACATGGTCACCAGCACGCCCGCCCTGCGCGCGGCGCTGACCGGCCTGGACACCGCCCACGGACCC
Source organism: Nocardiopsis sp. RV163 (assembly GCF_001029525.1). NCBI lineage: Bacteria > Bacillati > Actinomycetota > Actinomycetes > Streptosporangiales > Nocardiopsidaceae > Nocardiopsis > Nocardiopsis sp. RV163. Next base: position 9,018 of record NZ_LEKI01000155.1, read on the forward strand.
GTCGTCGACATCGGCGCGGGCACCGGACTGGTGACCGCCGCCATCGCCGAGATCCTGCCCTCGGCCGGGATCCACTCGGCCGAGCCCTCCCCGAACATGCGCGCGATCCTCACCAGCCGCGTCTTCGCCGACCCCGATCTGCGCCGACGCGTCACCGTGCTGCCCGAACCCGCCCAGGACCTGCCGCTGCCGGACTCGATCTCGGCCGCGGTCGTCTTCGGCGTGGCCGGGCACATCCCCCGCGCCGAACGCCTGGTCCTGTGGCGGCGCCTGGCCGAACGGCTCCCTCCGGGCGGCCCCGTGGTCGTGGAGCTGATGGGGGTGGACACCCCCCGTTCCATCCCGTCCGTGCGCATGTGCCGGGAGACCGTGGGCGACCAGACCTACGAGTGGTGGATGTCCGGCGAGCCCGCAGGGCCCGGGACCATGCGCTGGCGCACCCAGTGGCGGGTCTTCCGCGGCGGCGAGCTGGTGCGCACCGTCGACGACGAGTACGACTGGGAGACCTTCGGCGTCGAGCGCCTCGCCGAGGAGTCCGGCATGTCCGTGCGGCGCCTGCCCCGGACCGGCCGCGAGGCCACCCCGGAGATCGGGGTGCTGGTCAGGTGAGCACCGCACAGGACACCTCCCCGCGAACACAGGCCGCGCCGGAGCCGGGGGCCGGGCGCGCGCCCTCCCCGCTCGGCGTCCTCCTGGAGCCGATCCGGGGTCGCGTCCGCGCTGCCGTGGCCCTCCAGGGCCTGGCCAGCGCGCTCGGCCTCGTCCCCCTGATCTGCCTGGCCGAGGCCGCCGCCGCGCTGCTGGCCGACGGGCCGACCGACACCGCCCTGGTGTGGACGCTGGTCGCGGCCGCACTGGCCGGAGCGGTCGCCGCCCTGGCCGCGGGCACCGCCTCCACCCTGGTCGGGCACCTGGCCGACAACGACATGCAGCTGTCCGTGCGGCGCGCCCTGGCCCACCACCTGGGGCGCGTTCCGCTGGGCTGGTTCTCCGGCCGCGGCTCGGGCCGGGTCAAGAAGGCGCTGCACGACGACATCGAGGACGTCCACTCCCTGGTCGCCCACACCCTCCCCGACCTGGCCGCCGTCGTGGCGGTCCCCGTGGTCGCCCTGGCCTACCTCGCCTCCGTGGACTGGCGCCTGACCCTGGTCGCGGTGCTGCCGGTGGCCGCGGGAGTCCTGCTGTTCGCGCGGGCCATGGCCGGGTCCATGAAGAAGATGGCCGAGTACGCCGAGGCGATGGGCGCGGTCAACACCGCGGCCGTGGAGTTCGTGGACGGCATCCAGGTGGTCAAGCACTTCGGCGGCCACCGCAGGGCACATGAGCGCTTCACCCGGGCGGCCGACGCCTTCGCGGACTTCTTCGTCTCCTGGTCGCGCGCTACCACCCCGGCCACGGTCGCCTCCTTCCTGGTGCTGTCGGCGCCCACGGTCACCGTCACCGTGGTGGCGGCGGGGGCGGGCTTCGCCGCCCTGGGCTGGAGCGAACCCGTCTCGGTGGTGGCGTTCGCCCTGCTGGCCCCGGCGCTGTGCGCGCCGATGAACGTGATCGGCTCACGGGTGCAGCAGATCCAGACGGCGCGGGCCGCGGCCGGACGGGTCCGCGACCTGCTCGCCACCCCGCCCCTGCCCGACGGCTCCGGCGGGGGACCGCGGGGCGCCCGCGTGGTCTTCGACGGAGTGCGCTTCGCCTACCCGGCCCAGGACGGCGCCGAGGGGTGCGGGGCGGGCGAGGAGGTCCTGCGCGGCGTGGACCTGGTCCTGGAACCGGGCACCGTGACCGCCCTGGTCGGCCCGTCCGGCGCGGGCAAGACCACCCTGGCCACCCTGCCCGCGCGCTTCGCCGACGTCACCGCGGGCGCGGTCACCGTGGGCGGGGCGGACGTGCGCGACATCCCCGCCGAGGAGCTGTACCGCACTGTCGGCTTCGTGTTCCAGGACGTGCGGCTGCTGCGGGAGACCGTGGCCGACAACATCGCCATGGGCCGCCCCGGGGCGACCCGTGAGGAGGTGGAGGAGGCCGCCCGCGCCGCCCGCGTCGCCGAACGCATCGAGGCGCTGCCGCGCGGCTACGACTCCGTGGTGGGCGAGGACGCCGACCTGTCCGGCGGTGAGGCCCAGCGGGTCTCCATCGCCCGCGCCCTGCTCGCCGACACCCCCGTGCTGGTGCTGGACGAGGCCACCGCCGCCGTGGACCCGGTGTCGGAGGCGGCCATCCAGGACGCCCTCGGCGAACTGGCCCGGGGCCGCACGGTCCTGGTGATCGCGCACCGGCTGAGCACCGTGACCGGGGCCGACCTCATCGCGGTCATGGACGAGGGGGGCGTGGTGGAGCGCGGCACCCACGACGAGCTGCTGGCGCGCGGCGGCCGGTACGCCGACCTGTGGCGCGCCCAGCACCCGGAGGCCGGTGACGGGGGCGGCCCCGGCGCGGGCACCCGCGACGGGGAGGCCGACGGCGGCGTTCGTGACGGGGGCCCGCTCAACAGGGACGCCCATGACGGGGCCGCACGAGACGAACCGGGAGAAGACCAGTGATCCGCGCCTTCCTCAAGGCCCTGGGACCCGAGCAGGCCGGGCCCATGCGCGCGAGCCTCGCGCTCACCACCGTCGTCTCGGCCCTCCAGGGCGTGCTGTTCGCCCTCCTGGTGCCCGTGCTGTCCCACCTCCTGGGCCCCGACCCGGACCGGGCCTGGCCCTGGGTGGCCGTCCTGCTCGCCGCCACCGCCGTCTACGCGGTCCTGCGCGCGGGCAGCCTGTACCTCAACTTCCGCGTCGGCGGCGCGCTCTCGCGGGCACTGCACCACCGGCTCGGCGACCACGTCGTCCGCCTGCCCCTGGGATGGTTCACCGGAGGCCGGGTCGGGGAGCTCAACCGCCTCGCCACCGACGGCGTCTCCCGGGCCGCCAGCCTGCCCGTGCACCTGTATCCGCCCCTGGCCGACGCGGTGGTCACCCCCCTCGTCTCGGTCCTGGCCCTGTTCGTGTGGGACTGGCGGATAGCGCTCGCGGCCGCCGCCTGCCTGCCGGTGCTGTGGATGGTCTTCACCCTGTCCGGGGAGGCGGTCGGGCGCAACGACGCCGCACGCGACGCCGTCACCGACGAGGCCGCCGACCGGGTCCTGGAGTACGCCCGCGCCCAGCCCGTGCTGCGCGCCTTCGGCAGGACGGACAAGGGCGGCCAGCGCCTCGACGCGGCGCTGGAGGCCGAGCACGGCGCCGCCCGCCGCCTGCTGCTGCGCGCGGTCCCCGCCCTGCTCGGCTACTCCTTCGCGGTGCGCCTGGCCTTCGGCCTGCTCCTGGTCTCCACCGTGTTCCTCGCGCTCGGCGGCACCCTCGACTCGCCCCTGGCGGTCGCGCTGCTCGTGCTCGTGGCCAGGTTCGTCCACCCCCTGTCCGGCGCGGCCGACCAGGGGGCCGCCCTGAGGATGGCGACGAACGGGCTCAACCGGATCAACGCCGTCCTGGAGGCGCGCCCCCTCCCCGAACCGGACACGCCGGTGCCGCCCCGGGGCGCGGACGTGGAGTTCGACGACGTGTCCTTCTCCTACGCCCCGGACGGGCCCCGCGTCCTGGACGGGGTCTCCTTCCGGGCCGAACCCGGGACGCTCACCGCCCTGGTAGGGCCCTCGGGTTCGGGCAAGACCACGGTGGCCCGGCTGCTGGCGCGCTTCCACGACGCCGACGCGGGCAGCGTGCGCCTCGGCGGGGCGGACGTGCGCTCAATCGGCAGCGAGGAGCTGTCCCGGCACGTGGCGATGGTCTTCCAGGACGTGTACCTGTTCGACGCGAGCATCGCCGAGAACGTGCTCCTGGCCGCCCCCGCAGCCACGCGGGAGGACCTGGACCGGGTGGCCGCCGCCTCCGGCCTCAACGCTGTGGTGGCCGAGTTGCCGGACGGCTGGGACACCCGCGTCGGCGAGGGCGGCGCCTCGCTCTCGGGCGGGCAGAAGCAGCGGGTCTCCATCGCCCGCGCCCTGCTCAAGGACGCCCCGGTCGTCGTCCTGGACGAGGCCTCGGCCGCCCTGGACGCGGAGAACGAGGCGCTGCTGACCGCGACCGCTGTTTCCCTGGCACGGGAGCGCACGGTGCTCGTCATCGCGCACCGGCCCGCCACCGTGGCCGCCGCGGACCGGGTGGTCTTCCTCGACGCCGGACGCGTCGCGGAGGCCGGAACCCCGGCCGAACTCCTCGCCGCGGGCGGGCGCCACGCCGAGTTCGCCCGTGCGCGCGAGCGGGCCCGGGGCTGGAGGCTGACCGCCCAACCCTCCTGACCCGGACCGGCCGTCCGGCCCGGACCGGTCCCGATCGCGTCCGCGCGCGGCGTCCCCACCGCCGCGCGCGGGCCCCACACGTCCCTTTCCGAACCACGTGCGCACAGGCCGCCCCGGCGGCCCCGCGCCCCGTCCGCCCGCCCCGTTCTGAACCGCACCCACAGCGGCGTTCCGC